>JANNDF010000395.1:0-6547 GCA_031387445.1 Planctomycetia bacterium | reverse complement strand
GGCCTGGCGCCGGTCTGCCGCAGGCTTTTCAACGCCAACTATTTCCTGTCCTTCTTTTGTCATTTGTCCCCCCCCCGCCCCGCGGGGCGTAAAACCAACACCCCCCCGGGGAGCGGGGCGGCGACATAGGAGCCTGCCATGCTCTCCCCCACCCGCCGCGACTGGTTCGCCCACGCCGCCACCGGCCTCGGCGGGATCGCTCTCGCCTCCCTCCTCGCGGAAGCGGCGGACCCGGCGAACCCGCTCGCCCCGCGAAAGCCGCACTTCGCCCCGAAGGCGAAACGGGTGCTCACCATCTTCTGCTCCGGGGCTGTCAGCCATGTGGACACGTTCGACTACAAGCCGGAACTGGTGAAACGCGACGGCAAGCCGCTACCGGGCAACGACAAGCTCGTCACGTTTCAGGGCGAGAACGGCAACCTCGTGCAACCGGTGTGGAAGTTCAAGCCGCGGGGGAAGAGCGGCAAGATGATCTCCGACCTGTTCCCGAAGCTGGCGGAACTGGCCGACGACATGTGCTTCATTCACTCGATGACGGCGAAGAGCAACACGCACGGGCCGGCCGAGAATCAGATGAGCACCGGGTTCACACTCGACGGCTTCCCGAGCGCCGGCGCGTGGGTGAGCTACGCCCTCGGCAGCGAGTGCCGCGACCTGCCCGCGTTCGTCGCCATCCCCGACCCCCGCGGGGTGCCGCAGGTGGGGCCGAACAACTGGGGGAGTGCCTTCCTGCCGGCCGTGTATCAAGGCACCGCGTTCACCGCCGACAAGCCCATCCCGCACTTGAATCGCCCGGCGAAGATGAGCAAGGAGAGCGACGACGCCACCCGCGATTTCCTGAAGGTACTGAACGAAGAACACCAGAAGGCCCGCCCGACCGACACCGACCTCGCCGCCCGCATTGCCGGTCACGAGTTGGCCGCCAAGATGCAACTGCGGGCCAGTGAAGTGGCTGACCTGACCAAAGAACCCAAGAGTGTTCACGCGGAGTATGGCACCGATGACCCGAACAAGGTGAAGGCCGGGTTCGCCCGCAACTGCCTGCTCGCCCGCCGGCTGCTCGAGCGCGACGTGCGGTTCGTGCAACTGTTCAACGGCTCCTACGCGATGGGCGAGGGTGTCGGCAACTGGGACGGGCACAAGACGCTGAAGACCCAGTACGACACGCACGCCCCCATCTTCGACGGCCCGTGTGCGGCGCTTCTCACCGACCTGAAGCGCACCGGCCTGCTGAAGGACACACTGGTGGTGTGGGTGACGGAGTTCGGCCGGATGCCGACGTTTCAGAAGGGGGCGAGCGGACGGGACCACAACCCGAAGGGGTTCACCGTGTGGCTGGCCGGGGCGGGGGTGAAGCCGGCGTTCAGCTACGGGGCGACGGACGAGTTCGGCCACCAGGCGGTGGACGACGTGGCCACCATTTACGACCTGCACGCCACCGTCCTGCACCTGCTCGGGTTGGATCACGAGAAGCTGACCTACTACCACAACGGCATCGACCGCCGCCTGACCGACGTTCACGGCAGCGTCCTCAAGGGCATCCTGTCGTGAACACCCCCCCTGCGCGTCTCGTGTCGCTCGACGCCTACCGCGGGATGGTGATGGCGTCGCTGCTCATCGGGAGTGTGTTTCATTCGCTGAAGGGGCATCCCGACTGGCACTTCCTCTACCTGCAAAACGAGCACGTCGAGTGGGACGGGTGTTCGCTTTGGGACCTGATCCAGCCGGCGTTCATGTTCATCGTCGGGGTCGCGATGCCGTTCGCGTTCGCCGTTCGGTCGGCGAAGGGCGACTCGTGGGCGAAGCAGTTGCTGCACGTGTGTCTGCGGGCCGGCGGTCTGATCCTGGTCGGCGTGGTGCTGGACAACTTCGGCGCGTCCGCCTGGAGCTTCGGCTTCATTCGCGTGCTGCAACAGATCGCGTTCGGGTACGTCGTCGCCTTCTTCGTCCTCGGCCGGCCGCTGTGGGTGCAAGGGCTGGTGGCGGCGGCCGTCCTCGTCGGGTACACGCTGTTCTGGGTGTTCAACCCGTGGAACGGTCCCGACGGCCCGTGGGCGATGGGCGGGGAGAACGCGGGCAAGGCGTTCGACCGCTGGATGCTCGGCCTGTGGTGGAAGGGCCGCAACTACAGTGGCAACTATGTGGGGCTGAATGCCATCCCGTCGGCCGCCAACATGATCCTCGGGGTGATGGCCGGTCAGACGCTCCTGCACGCGAAGCGGCGGGGCCGGGCGGCACTGTCTCTGGCACTCGCCGGCATGCTCGCCATCGTCGTGGGCTACGCACTCGGTCCGGTCGTGCCCCTCGTCAAGCGCATCTGGACGCCCAGCTTCGCCGTCTTCTCCGCCGGCTGGACGACACTCTTCCTCGCCGGGTTCTACTGGGCCATCGACGTGATGGGCAGCAAGTGGTGGACGTACCCGCTGGTCGTCGTGGGGATGAACTCGATTGCGGCCTACGTTCTCGGCCAGGTGTTCGGCGGGTGGTTTCGCAGCCTCATCGGGGCGTGGGTGACCCTGCTCGAACCGCCCCTCGGGCCGGTCGGCGTGCCCATTCTCCATCGGGTGCTGTTCTTCGCCGCCGCGTGGCTGGTGCTGTGGTGGCTGTACCGCCGGCGGATCTTCTTCAAGCTGTAACCGCCTTCACTCTCGGCCACACCAGCCAGAGGACCACGAACGCCACCAGCGGCGCGGCGGCGGCCAGTTGAATGGCGAGTGCGTACTGCTTCGTCGCCTCGATGTGCTTGCCGACGAACTCCTGCATGACGGCCGAACTCACCCACGCGGCACACCCGAACAGCCCGGACAACTTCCCCTGATGTGCCCGCGACAGGTCTTGCGACAGCGCGTAGTAGGTCGGGAACAGGCCGAGCGAGCCGGCCGCCACGCACAGCATCAGCCCGAGCAGCGGCCACCCGGCTGGCAGTGCCGACACCACGAACCCGGCCGTACACAGCAGCCCGCACATCCCGAAGGACAGTACGCGGGCCGGGTGAACGTCCCACCCGCGGCGGGTGAGCACCCGGACCAGCAGCCCCACGCCCAGGCAGCCCACATCCGCCACCAGGTAGTACGCGGCCGAGAAGAGTTGAATGAACTCCTCGGGGTACTTGTGGTGCTCGCTCAGGAACAGCACGTTCCACGCCCGGAAGTATTGCCACGTGATGTTGATGGCGACGACGACCACCAGGCAGACGACCATCTTCCGCACGAACCCGCCGGCGTGAACTGGCGGCGGAGCGGCTTCCGACGGCAGTTCGGTCGGTCGTGGCAGGTCTCGGCGGCGGACGAGCAGCAGCCACGGCACCACCCACAGCAAGCCCAGCAGCCCGACGATGACGAACGGGTACGGCCAGTGGCCGGGCAGTTGCGTGCGACAGGCGAGGACCACGAACGGCGTGACGATGGCCCCGACCGACGCGCCGCTCTGCAGGATGCTGTTGCCGAGCGGGAGTTGCTGGCGGGTGAGGATCCGCTGGGTGGTGACCAGCGCACACGGCCAGTGCCCGGCCTCGAACACGCCGAGGACGATCCGGCACAACATGAACCCGAGGAAGTCGGCGATCCGCCGCCACTGGTCGGCAACCGGCAGGTCGCACTGCGTGGGATTCAACACGGCGAGTTGCTGCCAGAACGGATCGGGCGGTGCGGCGGTGTCGGCGAACCACGGCAGCACACCCCCGCCGACGGCCGGGGCGAACGCGGTCGCACACCCGGCGAGCGACCACCCGACCAGGGCGAACGGGTAGAGCCACCGCACCGGCAGGGCATCGACCACCGCACCAAACAAGAGAGCGCCGACCGCGAACGCGATGCCGAAGGCGAACTCCAGCCTGCCGTACTGGGCCTTGTTCAAGTCGAGGTCGCGGGCGAGGGCGGGGCTGGTCTGGGCGAGCGTCTGCCGGTCCATGTACAGCAGCATGGTGGCGAACAGCAGCAGCCCGCACACCACCCACTTCCATGTCGCCGATCGGTTCCCGGTCATGCGCCCCACACTTTGCCGCCTCAGGCGACGACCCGTTCGAGGAATCGCACCACCTCCGGCACGCTCCGAGAGTCAGTTCACCCCGTTCTCAGCCGGCGACAAGGGCGGCGCGGCAATTTCTGCCGACCTCCCACTCGCCCGTGGGACGGGCTTCGGGCGGAAGTAGTCGATCAAGCGGATCACCCCGAACCCGAGCAACGCCGGGCCGACGATGAACCAGTAGTAGAGAGTATTCCGCGGCGTCCAGGTCCCCACCGCCCAGTCGCACACGGCCAATACCACTCCGCACCCGCCCAACCACAGGAAGTCCGGCCTGTATCGCGGGGCGTACCGAAGCACCAGAGCGACCACCCAGAACGCCGGCGCGAGCAGCGGGACGAACCAGCGGATCGACACGCACATCCCGGACAAGTTCGTGGACTGGGCGGCATACACCAGCCAGCCGACCGCCGCCCACGCGGCGGCCAGTGCCAACGCCGGGCGGAGTGGCCGATGATACACCCACAAAATCACCGCCCCACCGGGGGTGAGAACGAGCGGCAGGTTGTGCAGCAGAAACCCCTTCTGCCCGAACAGCATGTCGGCGGCGTACACCACGAAGCCGAGTGGGGTGTGCTTCAACCCGCCGGTCATCGACCGCTCGTCGAACGGGCTGTCCGGCCAAGCCAGGTACTCCGGCACCGAGTTGGCCGGTAGGAACACCCCGCCGACGGCATAGTTGATGGCGTGGTGAAGCCCGACGAACGGCAACGTTCCAACCGCGACCAGTGCCGCCGACTTCCACCCGAACACCCGCACGCAGTACGGCGCCAGGGCGATGGCCAACGCCGCCCCGAGGGCGAAGTCGATGGCGTACACCAGCCCGGCGAGCAACCCGATGCCGATCAACTGCGGCCACCGCCGGCGGTCGCCAGCCGACGCCAACGCCAGGCACAAGCCGGCGGCCGGGCCGAACCCGGCGAGGTGGCTGTTCGTGTACCACGTGTACGCCGGGCAGACGGTGGCGAAGGCGGCTGCCGCCGCAAGCGCTACCGCCCATCCACCCTCCAGCCCGACCCGAAGCCCCAGCCGCCACACGCACCACACCCCGGCCACATACCCGACGCCCGAGGTGAGGACGGTGACGAGGTAGCAGAACAGGTCGGGCCGCTCCGTCGCGGTCGGCCCGCCGGCGATCAGCCACCCGCGGTACAACCCGCCAATCAGGGCACTCATCACTGGCAGCTTGTCGGAGTAGAACCGCCCGTCGATGAGGAGTTTGTCGTAGGTGCCCGTTTCCCGAAGGGAGGTGGGTGCGGCCGGGTAAAAGGGCAAGCGATCCGATTCGGCCGGTGACGGGTTGGCGAACGGCGAGTCGTCGATGGCGAACGTGCCGCGGCCCCCGAACGATTCGATGGAGGCCAGCCGGCTGCCGTCGTTCCACCCGCCGGCGATGGACTGGGCGGTGAACAGTGCCACCAGTGCCGCCGCCACAACGACGCCACAACCGACCCACCGCCACCGACGTTCATAAGGTGTGATCGGCGGCATAGGGGCGGGGTCCGGTGGGATGAGTCAGACTTCTTCGGCGGAACAGTTGGCAGGGTTGAGAATGTTTCTCGGTTGGGGGCCAGGGCCGGCTCTTGGCTCAAGGTGAAGTCGCTCTCACCCGCTTCTGCCGCAGAGCGGTTCGGCCGGCTCATGCGTCCCACGCCTTGCCGTCCCAGGCGATGACCCGTTCGAGGAATCGCTGCACGTCGGCCGCGAACACACCGAACAGCGCTTCGCCCTTCTCGGCGGTGGCGGATCGCGGGTCGCCAATGTGACCGGGCGTGCTTCGTTCGGGCATCGTCCAGGCGCGATGAGCCGGGGCGAAGCCGACGCCGAACGGCACATCAGTTGTCGCCGTCGGGTCGCTCACCAACTCGGGGCGAATCCGCAACAGCATCGACGTCTCCCACTCGCAGGCGTGGCCCATCTCGCGCTGTCGCAGGCTCGGTTCAGTTTCCCACGGCTTCCCACCGAGGCCCCAATAGGTGGCCGACACCAGTAGCACATCTCGGCGGTCCCGCAGCTTCTGCCGCAGTTCGAACGTGGCCTGGTGCATCGGCACGCTGTTCCCGCCGTGGCCGTTCACGTACACGATGCGGGTGAACCCGTGGCGAATGAAACACTCGGCGAGGTCGATGAGCGTATCCAGATACACCCGCGGGGAGGCCGAGAGTGTACCGGGGAAGTCGAGGTGGTGATGCGAGTTGCCCAGCCATTGCAGCGGGGCGAACAGGCACTTGCCGTGCAGCACGGGTTGCACCCGCCGCATCACCTCGCCGAGCAGCAGGCTGTCGGTGAAGAGCGGCATGTGGTGGCCGTGCTGTTCGAGCGCGGCCACCGGGAACACCACCGGTGTGGTGCGCGGGAGGGCGTCAACTTGCGGCCAGCGGAGGGATTCGAGGTCCATGCGGGGATCCTGTTCCGTGCTCCGCTCGCTCCGCGAGCGGGTTAAAAAATTCCGCTCGCGGAGCGAGCAGAGCACTACTTCAAATCCGGCGTCGGGGCGTGCGGGTAATCGACCGGCGTGTACGCA
>JANNDF010001007.1:0-2021 GCA_031387445.1 Planctomycetia bacterium | reverse complement strand
TACTCGGCACCCGCTCCCTGACGGTCGCGGTTTCAGTGTGACGAGATCCCCCCATGCCCACGCTCATGGAAGACCACGCCGACCGCATCGCCGAAGTCGTCGCGCTGCTCCGCGAGGCGAAGAGCCTTCTCTTCATCACCGGTGCCGGCCTGTCCGCTGACAGCGGGTTGCCCACCTACCGCGGCATCGGTGGGCTGTACAACGACGCCGACGCCGAGTCCGGGTTGCCCATCGAAGAACTGCTCTCCGGTCGCCGGTTCCGCGCCAACCCTGCCCTCACCTGGAAGTACCTCGCCGAAGTCGGCAAGGCGGGCATCGGCAAGCGGCCGAACCGCGGGCACGAAGTCATCGCCGAGATGGAACGCCACTTCCCCCGCGTGTGGGTGTTGACGCAGAACGTGGACGGCTTCCACCGCATGGCCGGATCGAAGAACGTCATCGACATCCACGGCGACCTGCACAACCTCCGCTGCACCCGCTGCGACCACGCCGCCCCCGCCGGCGACTACACGGAAATGGAACTGCCGCCCAAGTGCGTGAAGTGTGCCGCGGTGGTGCGGCCGGACGTGGTGCTGTTCGGCGAGCAACTTCCGGCGGCTGCGGTGGCCGACCTGAGGCGGGAGACGCAGACGGGGTTCGACGTGGTATTCTCGGTCGGCACCACCAGCGTGTTCCCGTACATCGCCGGGCCGGTGCTCGACGCCCACCACCGCCGCAAGGCGAGTGTGGAAATCAACCCCGGCGACACGGACGTGAGCGAGTTTGTGACGGTGAAACTGCCACTGCGGGCGGCGGAGGCGATCGACGCAATTTGGATGGCATATCAAAGCGGGTGAAGGCGTTCGAGGATTCGCCGCCTACAACGACTCAGCCTTCCCGCAACCTGAGTTTCCCCATGCCCCGTCGCTCCGCGTTTACGCTGATCGAGTTGCTCGTCGTCATCGCCATCATCGCCATCCTCATCGGCCTGCTCCTGCCGGCGGTGCAGAAGGTCCGCGAGGCCGCCGCCCGGCTGCAATGCACGAACAACCTGAAGCAACTCGGGCTGGCCACGCACGGGTACCACGACGCCTACCAGTTCTTCCCCGCCTCCGGGTGGACGAAGGCCGGCGCCGGCAACCCGGCGGGCAAGTGGCACTCGTGGCGGACGGTCATCCTGCCGTACGTGGAGCAGGACAACCTGCGGCGGGCGTTCGACCTGAACTTCAACTGGTGGGAGCCGGTCAACCTGCCGGCCGCGTTCACCCAGGTGAAGTTGTACCAGTGCCCGAGCACGCCGAACCGGGCGACGATCACGTCGGCCCCGGCGAAGGCCAGCCCGGCGCCCGGTCGCCCGGCGCTCACCTTCGCCCAGCCGGTCGCCCCGACCGACTACGAGGCGCTCCAGGGGGTGCAGCACGCGGCCATCAACCCGCACCTGCCGGTGGCCATTTACGACGCCAACAACCGCTTCTCGGTCATGCACCGCGACTCGCAGAACACCATGCTGAGCATCACCGACGGCACGTCGAGCACGATCATGGTGGTGGAAGCGGCGGCCCGCCCGCTGGTGTACCGCGGCCGCACCGCGCAGCCGAGTCTGGTGAACGACCAGGGCATCAGTTGGGTGGACAACGAGGGGGCGTTCAGCTTCGACGGGGCGGCGGCCGACGGCTCGCTGGAGGGGTGCGGGCTGAACTGTGCGAAGGTGATGAACGCCCGCAACGACAACGAGCCGTACAGCTTCCACACCGGCGGCATGAACGCCCTGTTCGGCGACGGGCACGTGCAGTTCCTCCGCGACAGTATGCCGGTCGCCACGTTCGCCGCACTCAGTACGCGTGCGGCCGGCGAAGTGGTGGGGGACTTCTGAGCTGAGGTGAGGGATGGCCGATTCGCCCGAACAATCCGGCCTGTGGGCGGTGTACCGCACCGACGATGCCGGCAACTCGTTCCTGGTGCGGGAACACCTGACGAGAGAGGAAGCTGAGCGGGTGGTGGTCGAGTTCACCGCCCGCGGGCACAAGCAGTACTACTGGGCG
>JANNDF010000377.1:0-4843 GCA_031387445.1 Planctomycetia bacterium | reverse complement strand
GGCGGGACGCCCGCGCTCCCGGCTTTACGCGGTGATCTCGGCGAGTGCCTGCGCCAGCGCGTCGATGTCGGCGGTGGTGTTGAACGGGCCGGGGCTGACGCGGTTGAGGCCGTCGGCGTAGCTGCCGACGGCGGCGTGGATGTACGGCGAGCAGTGGTTACCGGCCCGCACGCAGATTTTGAAGGTGGTGTCCAGGATGCCGGCCATGTCTTCGGACGGCATCGCCTCGCAGCGGAAGCTGAACGTGCCCACCCGCCGGCTCGCGTCCGCATGACCGACCGGCACGATCAGCGGGT
Source organism: Planctomycetia bacterium (assembly GCA_031387445.1). Classification (GTDB taxonomy): domain Bacteria; phylum Planctomycetota; class Planctomycetia; order Gemmatales; family Gemmataceae; genus JALHQU01. The sequence goes on along the minus strand of JANNDF010000377.1, from coordinate 4,547 downwards.
TGTCGGCCACCGCCGCCCGCAACCGCTCGCACAACTCGACCTCGTGGCGGTGGATCGCTTCGATGCCCCGTTCTTCCACGTAATCCAGTCCGGCGATCATGCCGACGATGCCGAGCAGGTTCGGCGTGCCGCCTTCCAGGAACTCCGGGAAGCCGGCCGGCTGCGTGGGCGACTTGCTGTCCCCGCCGGTGCCGCCCTCCCGCCACGCGCGGATGGGCACGCCCGGCGCGACGTACAGCCCGCCGGTGCCGGTCGGCCCGAGCAACCCCTTATGGCCGGGAAAGGCGAGCAGGGAAACGTGCATCGCCTGCACGTCGAGGGGCAGCACGCCGATGGTCTGGGCGGCATCGACGAGGAACAGCACGCCCCGCTCGCGGCACAGCTTGCCCACTTCGGCGACGGGTTGCACGGTGCCGAGCACGTTGCTCGCATGGGTGAGCGCGACCAGTTTCGTCTTCGCGGTGATCGCCGATTTGATCGCATCGGGAGCCACCGTGCCGCCGCCGTCCGACGGCACGCGGGTGAGGGAGATGACGCCGTCGTCAGCCAGTTTCACCAGCGGGCGGCTGACGCTGTTGTGTTCCAGGTCGGTCGTGACGACGTGGTCGCCGGTGTTCAGCACGCCCTTCATCGCCATGTTCAGGGCGTCGGTGCCGTTCAGGGCGAAGGCGATGCGGTCGGCCCCGACGCCGTTGACGAACCGGCTGAGGCGGTAACGGGCGTCTTCGAGCGTGTCCTTGGCGGCGACGGCCAGCCGGTGCCCGGCCCGGCCGGGGTTGGCCAGGGCCGTGCGGGCGTACTCGTCCATCGCCCGGTACACGCCTTCGGGCTTGGGGAAACTGGTGGCGGCGTTGTCGAGGTAGATCACGGCGGAGGGGTTCTCAGGTTCGTAACGGGAGAACGTGCAGGTTGGTCACGTCCACACGCCGGGCGGTATCGTCGATGGTAAAATGCACCAGCAGTGGGGGCACGTGGAACCGCCACAACCCTTCGGCGACGTGTTGCCCGTACCTTTTCGGGTCCGTGCCCAGAAAGCGGTCAACCGTGTCCTGAGCGGCCGTGACGGCTGGCTTGTCGGCGTACGCCAGCCAGATCGCGGCGAGCGCTTGACGCAACTCCTCCGGCCAGTCCACGTCGAACGCCATCAGCTCACCTCGTCGGGCCGTACGTGTCGGTATCAGTTTCCGACAGCTTGGCCAGGAAGGCGGTCATGTACTCGTGATCGAAACCGCCCGTCCGCGCCCACTCGGCGTCGAGTGCTTTCAACTGCGCTTGCATCTGACCGCCGCTGTACGACGGGCCGGTGCGCGATTTGGCCTTCAGTGCGGCAATCTGTTCGGAGGAGAACACCGGACCGACGGTGCCGAGAACCCGCCCGTCTGCCGTCTTGATGACCACTGGACGGGTGGTATCCACCGTACCCAACAGCGCTTCCGGAAGCACGATCTCGTTCATGGCATCACCTCCCTTGTGACATCATACCACGGGTCAGTGCCCGACGTACTTGGCGTACAGGGTGCGGGCGCGGTCGGTGTCGTCGGTGCCCTTGATGATCGCCCGCCCGTCGGGGAAAACGGTGAACTCGTACCCGCTGCCGGCGTCGGTGGTGTGGAACTTGAGCAAGAAGCGGTTGGCCGATACGGTGCCGCTCGCTTCCAGTTGCTTCTTCAGGTCGTTCAGGTCGAGTTTCGTCCCGCCCTTCGGCGTGACTTGCACGGCGTTCCGCCCGCACAGACTGGTGGTCTGCGTGCCGTGCTCGCCGTCAAGCCATTCGAAGCTGCGCTTCGCACAGCACGGGCAGTTGCCTTTGCGGCCGGCCAGCTTGGCGATCTTCACCCAGCGGGTGGTGTTGTCCCACAGGTTGAGGCAGAACAGGTCGCGGTTCACCGCCTGCCGCTTGCCGGCCAGGATTTTCAAGGCTTCGGCCGCCTGGAAACTGGCCACCACGCCGACGATCGGGCCGAGCACCCCGGCCGTCTCGCAGGTACCCACCTCGCCCGGCCCCGGCGACTTCTCGAACACGCATTGCAGGCACGGCGTCTCGCCCGGCAGGATGGTCATGCTCATCCCTTCCGTGCCCACCGCCCCGCCGTACACCCACGGCTTGTTGTGCTTGATGCTCACGTCGTTGATCAGGTACCGCACCTCAAAGTTGTCGGTGCCGTCGAGGATCAGGTCGGCCCCGTCGCACAGCCCCTCAATGTTGGTGCGGTTGATGTCGGCCACCACCGGCTCGATCTCGACCGTCGAGTTGATCTGCCGCAGCTTCGTCGCCGCGGCTTCGGCCTTCGGCAGGTTGCCGGTCACGTCCGACTCGTCGAACAGCACCTGCCGTTGCAGGTTGCTCGGCTCGACGAAGTCGCGGTCCACCACCCGCACGAACCCGACGCCGGCCCGCACCAGCGTGTTCGCCAGCACGGTGCCGAGCGCGCCGACCCCGCACAGGGTGACGCGGCTGGCCATGATCCGCTCTTGCCCGGCCTTGCCGATGCCAGGCACACGCATCTGTCGGGAGTAGCGTTCGAGACTGGCTGCACTGCTCATTTCGTTCTCGGGAGGCGAGCCCCGGCCGTGTTGCCGGGGTTGGTGTCCAAACGCCCCCCCGCCAACACTGCCGGGGTTCTCCGGGTGTCTTCACCGACTCCGTTCTCTTTCAGGAAGTCTTGCAGGAACCGCACCTGCTGTTTCGGCCACTTCTCGGACTTCGCAAAGGCCACCAGTGTGGCGAAGTCTTCCTTCACCCGCTTCAGGTCGGCCCCGCTCAGCCGTTGCAGGTAGCTGGCCAGGTACTCCATCGCCTCTTCCGCCACCGTACCGTTCAGCACGGTCGGGTCGGACCCTTCGAGGAAGACGTAGGCGTGCAGCACCGCCAGCAGCAGCGGGTGAACGCCCAGTTCCGCCGGGATCATGGGGAAGACGGCGGCCCCGTCGGGCGACTCTTCGGTGGGGGTGGTCTCGCTCATCGCTTCAACATCCGATCTGGTTAACGAGGTAGATCCGTTCTGTTGCGTCAACGACATCTTCATCGAACACGAATTCGCCGTCGCTGTCTCGCACGAGAACGAACCAGTTCACTGGTTCACCCTGACTGTTCGTGATCCGCCGGTCAAGTTTCGGGAACTGTTGCATCAACTCCGAACGCAACTCACCGACTGCCCGAAGATCGAAATAGACCTCGATCTCGTCAACGGTGTACTCACCATCGAGGAAGCATCGCGGGACGACCACGGTAGGCATCACGTTACCCCCCACCCGGTTCATGCTCCGCACTCACCGACCTCCCCCACAAGGGGGGAGGTGAGGGTGATGCGTCTTCCCAACGAGCCTTCGACGCGAACCAGCCAGCCACCCCACCTCCCCCCTTCTGGGGGAGGTCGCCGGAGGGAGCGAAGCGACCCCGGCGGGTGGGGGGTATGCATTCACCCCCCCGCCACGGCGGGAATCAGCGCCACGATCACCCCATCGGCCACCGCCGTGCCCAGGTCATCCAGGTAGCGGATGTCCTCGTCGTTCACCAGCACGTTCACGTGCGGGCGGAGCTTGCCGGCGTCGAACAGCTTCGGCCCCAACTCGGGGAACTGCTTCACCAGGTCGTCCAGGCACTCGTGAACGGTGTTCCCGCTCACGCTCACCTTCAGGTTGCCGCCGGCCTGCTCGCGGAGCGGCGGCGGGATGTCCACGTTGATCGGCATCGTATTCACTCCGGATGATTCACCGCCGAGGGCACATGAGAGCACGAGAGAAGTACGAAGAGTGGACAGAGTTCAGTTGACCACCACTCTACTCTTCCTCTCATGTGCCCTCATGTGCCCTCGGCGGTGAAATCTGTCTTCAAACAAGGACCGCTTCACGGGTCGGCGTCCCACTGAAGATCGCATCAAACGCATCCAGGCTCGGCTTGATGACCGCCGGTTGCTCCACCGCTTCGGCCACGCAGTCCTGCGTCTTCAGCCCGTTGCCGGTGATACAAATCACGATCTCTTCGTCCCGCGGGATGCGGCCCTGTTCGATCAACTTCCGCGTGACGGCCAGCGTCGTGCCACCCGCGGTCTCGGCGAACACCCCTTCGGTACGAGCAAGCAGGAGCATGTTCTCGACGATCTCCTCGTCGCTCACATCCTCCGCCCACCCGCCAGAGTCCTTGATGAGCTTCGATGAGAAGATGCCGTCGGCCGGGTCGCCGATGGCCAGGCTCTTGCAGATGGTGTTCGGCTTGCGGATCGGCTTGTGCCGGTCGCGGTTGCTCTTCACGCAGTCGGTGATCGGGTTGCACCCGGTCGCCTGCGCGCCGTACATCTTGGTGGTCACCGGCGTGTCGATCAGCCCGGTGTCGTACAGTTCGTTGAACGCCTTGTGAATCTTCCCGATGAGACTGCCGCCGGCCATCGGCACGACGACGTGCTGCGGCACCCGCCAGCCCAAGTCTTCGGCAATCTCGTACCCCATCGTCTTCGACCCCTCGGCGTAGAACGGCCGCAGGTTGATGTTCACGAACCCCCAGTTGTACTTGAACGCCACCTGCGTACACAGGCGGTTCACCTCATCAT
>JANNDF010000342.1:0-8827 GCA_031387445.1 Planctomycetia bacterium | reverse complement strand
AGCGACGGTGCTGGTGACGACGAACGACGTGATCGAGATGGTCGGCGTGTGACCGACCACGGCGGGGAGACTCGCCGACTTCCCAACCCGATCTCCCCACTCACCTAAAAAGTTATGTGCGCAACTTGACGGACACTACCGACGGACACTAACCCGACCAGGGTCATAGACCCCGGCTACAACATAGTGCCGCCCGGCAGGCGGCACCTACTTGGCGTACCACGCGATCAGCTTGGCGATCTCGCCGCGTTCGGCTATCGTGCGGGTGCTCCACAGCGGCCGCCCGCCGGCCAGGAACTTGCTGTACCCGAAGTTCTCGTCCACCATCCGTAGCCCTTTGGTGATCGCCTCCATCCGCTCCACCCCGCCGGCGGACATCACCCGTGCCGCCCAGAGCATCGTCGGGAACGTCAGCAGCAGCGAGTCGAGACCATCCCAGTACCCGCGGTGGAAGTTGCTCGGCCCGTAGAACTGCCCGCTCTCCAGCTTCACTGTGAAGTACCGCGTGAATAACTCGTCCGCCGCCTTCGGCAGCCCGCCCGTCGATTGATCGGCCGCGCGGAACGACACCCCCGCCGGCAGCCAGTCGTTCACCCGCGGCACACTCCCGCCGCCCACCCCGAACCGCCACCCGGCCGCGAACCGCGCCCACGCGCTCCGCTTGCCCACCCCTGCGTGCGGGCCGATGTCGGCACGCAGGTACGCCCCCACCTGCTGGCGGAACAGCGTGCGGCCGACCCACCCCGGTGGCGGAACGGCGGACGGGTCGGCCGGCACGTCTTCCACTGCTACCACCGACAACATGCCCAATAAGTCGTCGAGCAGCCCGCCGCTCACCTTCTCGTACCGTAGCGTGCGGCACTCGGCGGCCAGCTTCGCCACCTGCCGGAGTCGTCGTTCGATGGGGAACGTCGTGTCCGTCACCAGCTTCGCGAACGCCCGGGTGAACCGCGACAGGTCGTGCCACGGCACCGTCTGCCCGGCTTGCAGTTCGATCGGCTCCAGGTTGACGGCCTTCGGGTTGTCAGCTTCAATCGGCCCGGAGAGTGCCGTGAGGTCCGACGCATGGGCCGCCACCGCCCGCCCCTTGTTGTCGGCCACCGACGGGCAGGCGTATCGCAAACTCACCTTCCAGTGATCGCCGCCCGGCACCAGCACGAACGGGTACAGCCGGCAGGCGAACGGCTTGGCGGCCATGCCGAACTTGGCGTGGATGCGGCACAGGTTCTTCTCGCCGAGGAACACGCAGGCGCCGTCGTCGCTCTGGTTGAGCGAGTATTCGCCGCTCGCCTTGTCGAACCGGAGCGGCTCTTTGCCTTTGAACTCCGGGTCGGCCATCCACCCCTGTTTCAGGATGCGGTCCTTCTCCTCGGCGGTCACGCGGACGACGTACGTGCGGCAGCAGTCGCCGCACTGGTGGCAGTCCCAGTTCTGCACGGTCGGTAGCGATCTGACGGGCATCGGCATCGGCGGGCTTCCTGGCGAACCGGCGGTGTCAACCGCCGGGTGTCGTGTCGGCGAATGCTGAATGGTATACTCGACGCCGTTCCCCGGAGCGCCGCCATGCCCCGTCTCGCCTGCCTGCTGTTGGTTCTCGCCTGCGGCCTCGCCACCGCCGCCCCGGTGCCCAAGGTGACGCCCGACCCACTGCCCGACGGCGCGCTCGTGCGACTGGGATCCGCCCGTTTTCGGGGGCCGAACACCGACGGGGTGACGTTCAGCAAGGATGGCAAGACGCTGTACGCCACCGACGACAGGAACACCGTCCTCCGCTGGGACGCGCGGACCGGCAAACCACTCGACCCGATCACGTTCGACGTGAAAGACACCGTTTGCTCACGGGTTCGGGGCGACCGGGCGTTCATCGTCGAACACCCCACGCCCAATCAGGGGGCGCATGACAGCATCATCCACGTGTTCGAGCTGCCGTCCGGCAAGAGCCGAGGGAAGTTCGACCCGAAGCATTACATCCGGTTCACGCAATCGAACCCCGGACTGCATGAAGTGGACATCTCAGCCGACGGCCGGCGGATCGCGTTCCACTCGCACAACGACAAGAAGAAGAAGGTGTACGACGTGAGCGGGGATGAACCGTCCGAGGTCCTCTCACTCGACATCGCCTATCCGGGGAACGTCCTCCTCACGCGCGACGGCGGCCGACTGCTCGTCGCGGCCGAGTCTGTATCGACCGTCTACGACGTGAAGGGCGGGGACAAGCTCTTCACGATACCGGCGTCGATTCGTTTCGCCGCGTTCACGCCGGACGGGTCGAAGTTGATCGGCCTCCCGATGGTTTGGAAATACGAAGAGCAACCGGGAGGGGTGAGGTCGGGGAAAGGGATCTTCGGCCGGATCACCACGTGGGACGTGTCCACGGGTAAGGAACTCGCCGCCCCGAACGTCGAAGGCCAAGTGTGGCAGTTCGCCTGCTCCTCGGCCGCGACCGTGTTCGTCAGTCGGTCGGCAAAGGAGGGGCCGGTCATCGCCCGCTGGAATCTGAAGACGGGCAAGGAGGAGTGGTCGGCCGCCGTGCCGTTCGTGGTGCCGACTGACCGGGATTTGTTCGCCCGGAACGTGTCTCCCTTTCCGATGTTCGCCGTGTCCGCCGACGGGACGCGCGTGGTCGTTTCGGATCGCTTCTCCCGCGTGGCACTACTGGACGCCACGACCGGCAAGTGGGCGGACGACCCGACCGGCCACCCGTCAGCGGTGCGATGGGCCGGGTTCAGTGCCGACGGCAGGGGCGTCACGACTGCGAGCGATTACGACGTGCGAGAGTGGGACGCGGTCACCGGCGAGGCGCGTGAAGTCGGGATGATTCCCGACCTGATCAGCCCGACTTTCGTTGGGGCGACACCCGACCTTTTGGTGTGGCGAGATTGGAAGGGGTCAATCACGAGCCCACAGGAGTTGATCGCCTGGGACCGGAAGACGAAGAAGTTGGCTTGGCGAAAGACGATGGAGTTAGGCTACCACGTCACGACCGCCGGCGATGGCATCTTGGTCGTTCGCGGCGGGGTCGAGAAGGAACTGTTTTCCGTGTACGACAAGACCGGCAAACTCCGCGACAAGTTCGAGGTCAGCACCAACAATCGGTATTGGGAGGCGACGGGGTTTTCGGCCGACACGATGCTCCGGTTCGGCACACTCGATGCCGACAAGGCGTTCCACTTCGCCGGCTACTCTCTCAAGTCGGGGGAGAAGAGTGAGACCCGCAAGTTTCCGTGGGATGATAGCTTGGCGGGATTTCGGGCTATCGCCTCGTCCGCTGACGGCAAGCAAATTGGGATCGCGTCCATCGAGGCCTGGAAAGTGTTCGACATGACAACTGGCCAAACCCTCGCTTCAGGACAGATCGAAAATCGTATCCCCGCCGCCTTGCCCTTCGCTCCCGACGGCAGCAAGGTGATGTTGCACATGTTTCGCCATTCGCTGGTTCAGGTGGTTGAGTTGAAGGACAAGGGCAACACCTGGACGCTGGACGGCAAAGCCGCGCACGCCACCGCCGTCGCATTCAGCCCGGACGGGAAGAAGGCAATCGTCGGCTACCGGGACGGCACGGCGTTGATCTGGGACGTGTCGAAGTGACCGTTCAGCAAGTAGGTCCGGCTGTGCCGGACTCGGCCGGCGTCCGGCACAGCCGGACCTACGCCCGACAAAGCAGCTCACCCCTTCACCTTGAAGCGGAACCACTGTTCGGCGGCGGAGGCGATACCGGTCATGAACCACAGGTTCACGCCGCCGCCGACCATTGCCCCGAACAGCGGGATGAACCCGGCCGCCGCCTTGCCTCCCAGCTTGCCGGCGAACCGCCCCGACACCTTTCCGGCGAGTGAACTGCTGAGCTTGCCGTTCACCAGCAGCCCCGCCTTCTCGCACGTCGTCTTCGCCAGGATGCGGTACACCGACTTGCCCAGCACCTTCCCGCCGGTCACGTTCGAGGTGTCCGACTGCTCCTTCCCGCCGATCGCCTCGGCGATGCCCCCTTCGCCCGCCCACACCGCCAGCACCACGGCGAAGTCTTCGGGTTCGAGCACGTTGCCCAGGCCGGCCTCGTGCCCGAGGATCGCCCCGATGCCGTAGCTGCACACCGACATGCGGTTCATCAGGAACATCACGTCCGCCGCCATGCCGACCAGGTGCAGGCCCGGCACGGCCGACGCCCCCGCCCCGCTCGCCGTCACGAACGCCTGCTGCGTCCGCCGCCAGTCGGTCAGCGGCTTGGCGTGGGCGGACGTGTAGATGCCGTCCAGGTCGGGGCGGAGCGTCTCGAACGCTTTGAGGATGTAATCGGTCACGGGGGAGACTCCGCCGGTGCCGCTGTAGCCGGCCTCTGTGAGGCCGGTCTGATCCGGGGTCACAGACCCCGGCCACAGCAGCGGCGATTACCGCAACAGCTTTTCTACCACTTCCAGCCCGTCCACCAGCCGCGGGCCGGGGCGGGTGATCAGGTCGGCGTCGACAGCGTACACCTTGCCGGTTTGCACCGCCTTCAGTTTGTCCCACCCCGGCCGCGATTTCAAACGACCGGGCACGACCGAGCCGCCCCCGCCGGCGTGTTCGACGCAGATGATCACGTCCGCCCCGCGGGCCAGCACCTGCTCGTCGCTCACCTTCGGCCACGACTCCTTCACGTCGGCGAACACGTTCACCCCGCCGGCGGAAGTGATGATCTCGTCGATGAACGTGCCACTCCCGCAGGTGATGAGCGGTTCATCGGCGAGGACGAAGAGGACTCCCCGGATCGGCGGCCCGGAGATGTAGGGTGGCCTCGTGAATCCCTTCCGCCCTTGTTCCGCTACCTCCTTCGCCTTCCCTTCGCACCCGGTCACTTTGCCGAGCAGTTCGATGTTGTTCCACGCATCGTTCACGCCTTTGGGGTCGAGGACGACGACGGGGATGCCGAACTTCTCCAGCGCCGCGATCACGTCCTTCTGCGGGGCGGCGATGACCAGATCGGGCTTGTGGGCGAGGATGGCTTCGACGTTGATACTCTGCGGGGTGAACCCGCCGATGCGGGGCAACTTCTTCGCTTCGTCGGGGTAGGTGTCGTACTCGGTGCCGGCGACGACCTTCGGCCCGGCGCCGATGGCGAACAGGATTTCGGTGGCGGCCGGCGAGAGCGAGACGATCCGCGTGGGCGGCTTCGGCACGACGACCGAGCGGCCGAGGTCGTCCGTGACGGTCGGGGCGTCGGTCGGCGGTGGCGGCGGTCGGGTACAGCCCGACGGTTGACAGCCGAGTATCAGTAGGAGGAGCAGCGGGAAGACGCGGCGCATGGAATGTCCTTACCTGGGAATGATGACGGCGGGCGTGCCAGTGGTCGGGTGCGGGGCCACAGCGAACGTGGCAGAGTACGCGGACGCCAACTTTTCAGCCGTCAGCACTTCGGTCGGTGGGCCGTCGGCGATCACCCCGCCGTTCGCCAACAGGATGACGCGATCCGCCCACGGGCCGACGAGGTTCAAGTCGTGCAGCGTCACGGCCACGCACAACTTCCGCTCGGCGATTAACTCCCGCACCAGCGACAGCAACTCGAATTGATACCGCGGGTCGAGGTGGGCGGTCGGTTCGTCGAGCAGCAGCACCTGCGGTTCCTGGGCGAGAGCCTTCGCCAGCCGCACCCGCTGCCACTCCCCACCGGACAGTTCCGTCACGCGAACTTGAGCCAGCGGGGTCAGGTCGAAGCGGGCGATGCTGGTGGCAATGGCGGCCTTGTCGGTGGCGGCGAGCGGCGTCCACCAGCCGGCGTGCGGGATGCGGCCGAGGGCCACGTACTCGCTCACCGTGAACGGCCAGTCCGGGGCGAGCACCTGCGGGGCGAAGGCGATCCGCTGGGCGATGGCCCGGCGGCCGATTGCGGCGAGCGGGTGGCAGTCGAGTGTTACCGACCCGACGAGCGGCGGGAGCAGCCGGGCCAGCGTCTTCAGCAGGGTGGTTTTGCCGCACCCGTTCGGGCCAAGGATCGCCGTCAGTTCGCCCGGATTCAGCGTGAAGGAAACGTCCTTCAACACCGCCCGCCGGTCGTACCCGCAACTCAACTGGTGGACCGCGACGGTGCTCATGCCGCCACCCTCCGCCGATTTGCGGTCCGCAGCACCAGCAGGAACACCGGCCCGCCGGCGAGCGCGGTGATGACGCCGAGCGGCAACTCCTGCGTTTCCATCAGGCTGCGGGCGAGCAGGTCGGCCGGCACCAGCAGCACCGCCCCGATGAGTGCGGCAACCGGCACCAGCCGGGCGTGCGACGCGCCGGCCAGCGGGCGGGCCAGGTGCGGGGCGACCAGGCCGACGAACCCGATTACCCCGCCGGCGGCCACCGCCGCCGCCACCGCCACGCTCGCGGCCGTCAGCACGACCGGCACCAGCACGGCGACCGGCAGGCCGAGCGCGCGGGCGGTGTCGTCGCCGGCGCGCAGGGCGTCGAGTGGGCGGCCGAGCAGCGACAGCACGACCGTGCCGATCAGCAGCAGCGGTCCGGCGATGGCCAACACCGACCAGTATTGCGGGTTGCGGTTCAGCCCGCCCATCACCCACCACATCACGCTCGGCAGGCGGTCGTGTGCGAAGGTGAGCATCAGCCACACCACGGCGCTCATGAGGGTGCTCACGGTTGCGCCGGCGAGCAGCAGCGACTCCGCCGGCCCGCGACTGGCTCCGGCAATCACGTACACCAGCAGCACCGCGAACAGCGAGCCGGCGAACGCACCCGTCGCCGTCGCGCCCACCGCTTCACCCACGCCCGCCCACCCGGTGACGATCACCGCCACCGCCCCGACCGCCCCGCCGCTCGCCGAGCCAATGACGAACGGGTCGGCCAGCGGGTTGCGGAACACCGCCTGATACGCCGCCCCCGCGGCTCCCAGCCCGCCGCCCACCACCACCGCCAGCAGCACCCGCGGCAGACGCAGTTCCCAGACGATCACCCGCGTGTACGGCTCGGCGTTCGGGTCCGTCACCGCTGCCCAGACTTCAGCCGCCGACAATCGCACCGACCCGACCGCCACCGCGACGAACGCGGCGACGACCAGGGCGACGACCAGCATCACGACGGCAACGGGAAAGCGGATGGGCGGCCTCGCGGGAGCGGCGACGGCCGGAGAACGGAACGGCGAACGGGAGGCCGCCTGCAAGCACAGGCGCAGCCGGACCTACCCGTCGGCCGCCCGGGTCCGGGGCGTCCGATGTCTTTTCCGACAGGCAGGTCTTCTGGCTCTCGGCTCATCCCGACCGCGAACCGCCTTCCCGCGTGAGCAGTGGCGTGTGGCTCGCGGTCTGGCCGATCACAGCAGCGGCCCTGCGCCGGATTCGCACCGGCTTCCCTGTTCGCCGCGGGGGGAGATCCCTCGCGGAACCTGTCGGGGTTGTCGATATTATGTCGGGTGTGACCGGCGGGGAAGGGCGAACCGCCGGCGGGCGTGCGGTGTCGGTCTGCGGACTCCAACCGGGATGAACACATGGATAAGGCGGAACTGCGGATCGTGGCCGGCAGCCTGCGGGGGCGGAAGGTGCAAGCCGTCATTCACCCCGGCCTGCGACCGACCCCGCAACTGGTGCGGCAGGCACTGTTCAGCATCCTCGGCGACGCGGTGCCGGATCGGGTGTTCTTCGACCTGTTCGCCGGCACCGGCATCATCGGCCTGGAGGCGGTCAGCCGCGGGGCGAGCGGGGCACGGCTGATCGAGCGGGACGCCAAGCAGACGGCCGACATCCAGAAGGCGATCGACCAGTTCAAGGTGCGGGACAAAGCCCAGGTGCTCCGGGCGGACGTGTACCGCTGGGCCGAGCGGTGGGCACCGCCGGCCGAACCGGTCAACCTGTTCCTCAGCCCGCCGTTCCCCGATCTGAGCGGGGAGAAGCTCGACGAGTTCATCGAGCTGGTGGACACGCTGAACGCCAAGATGCCGGCCGGCAGCGTGCTGACGATCCAGGCCGAACTCGGCTTCCCCGTCGCGCGCCTACCCGCACCGGACGAGTGGGACGTGCGGGAGTATAGCCGCAACCTGCTCATGTTTCGGGTGAAGCCGGACCCGAACGCGCCGGCGGACGTGGAGTTCGCCGACGCCGTCGGCGTCGATCTGGATGACGACGCCGGCGACGAGTAGCCTCCGGCTTCACCCGCACCGGCCGGAGTGCTACATTCTCCCTCACGGCCTCTCACGGCCGCCCTCCCCCTGTCGCACCTCGCGTTCGGAGTCTCCCCCATGCTGCCTGTGTCCCTGATGGTGGCCGCCGCCGTTCTGTCCGCCGACGTGAAGTCGGGCGACTGGCCCCAGTGGCGCGGGCCGAACCGCGACGGCGTGTCGCTCGAAACCGGCCTGCTGCAAGAGTGGCCGAAGGGCGGCCCGCCCAAGCTGTGGACGGTGAAGGGGTGCGGCGGCGGGTACAGTAGCGTGGTGGTGGCCGACGGGTTCATCTACGGCGGCGGGCGGAAGGACAAGAAGGATTGCGTGTGGTGCCTGAACGAGAAGGACGGGAGCGAGGTGTGGAACACGCCGTTCACCGACGCCAACCAAGGGTCGAAGGAGGAGGGGGTGCGGGGCACGCCGACGGTGGCCGGCGGGCGGGTGTACTGCGTGAGCGGCGGCGGGGTGCTCACGTGCCTGGACGCGAAGACCGGCAAGGAGCAGTGGCAGAAGAGCTACACCAAGGACTTCGGCGGGGGCGTGCAGTCGTGGGGGTACTGCGACAGCGTGCTGGTGGACGGGGAGACGGTGATCGCCACCCCGTGCTCGAACAAGGCGGCGGTGGTGGCCCTGAAGGCGAAAGACGGCGAAGTGATCTGGAAGACGGAAGTGAAGAAGGCGGGCGGGGCGGGCGGGTACGCC
>JANNDF010000330.1:0-1745 GCA_031387445.1 Planctomycetia bacterium | reverse complement strand
CTCGCTGGACCCACCCTACGCGAACCCGATCTCTGAGCAGCCCTGCGTACCCGCGTCAGCCCCTCTTGACGCCATCCCCCGTCTCGCGGTATTCGACCGCCCTCCCGCTCTCGGATGCCCCCCCGTATGGCCGCTCACCGGTGGTCGTTCGCCGCGCTCGCCGTGTTCGCCCTGCTCTCGGCCGGGTGCGTGGACCGCCGGTTCGTGGTCACCACCAACGTGCCCGGCGCGGCCGTCGAGGTGGACGGCCAACCGCTCGGCCCGACGCCGGTGGACGCCGCCTACGTGTACACCGGCAAGCGGGAGTTCCGTGCGACCTCGCCGGGGTACGAACCGCTCAACCAGTTCGTCACGTTCGAGCCGAAGTGGTGGGACTACCCCGGCCTGGATTTGTTCGCCGAGGTGATCTGGCCGTTCCGCATCGAAGACGTGCGGCGGGTGCATCTGGACTTACAACCGGTCATCCCGCGGTCGCCGGAGGAGATCATCGCCGGCGCGGAGGCGCTGAAGGTCCGCGGGCTGGCCCTGCCCCCGCCGAGTGTGCCGAACGAACAGCCCGACGTGCCCGGCCGTTTCGACCGGTATGCCGGGCGGCCGTTGCCGCCCACCGGCAGCACGCCCATCCCGCCCGTCAACCTCGGCCGGTTCAACAACAACTTCCGCTGATGCGGGCCGTCACTGCCGTGCCACGGCCGCACTCAGAATGCGGCCGATCACGTCGGCGGGGGTGCCGCCCATCGCCTTCGCAATCAACATGAGGTCGCTCCAGATCGGGTTCAGGCCCGGCAGCGGGTTCACCTCAATGAAGTGCGGCACGCCGTCGCGGATGCGGAAGTCGATGCGGGCCACGTCGCGGCAGCCCATCGCTTCGTACGCGGCGAGCGCCTCCTGCTCCAACGCTTGTTGCACCGCCCGCGGCAGTTTCGCCGGACACTCATACGTCACAAGCTGTTCCCAGTTGCGTTTCACTTCCAGACTGTAAACGAACTCCGCACTCGGCGTGTTCGGCACCACCTTCATACAGCCGAGCACCTGCGGCGGGTCGTTGCCCAGAATACCGACCGTCACCTCGTCGCCGGAAATGAACTCCTCCACCAGCACCGGCTGACGGTAGTTCGTCCACAGTTCCACCAGCACCGGTGCGAACTCTTCGGCGGTGCGAATGAGGCAGCGGTTGCGAATGCCCTTGCTCGACCCTTCGCACACCGGCTTGGCAATGACCGGGAACGTGAGACCGTGGACGTCGAGGAGGGCCGGGAACTCGGCCCCGTCGCCGTCGTAAGGGTGCGGGGGCGGGGAGAGGACGAAGCCTTTGGGGAGTGTCACGCCCGCGTCGCCGACGATGCGGCGGGTCATGTCCTTATCGAGCGCCGCGGCGAGCGTCAGCGGGTCGGAGCCGGTGTACGGGATGCCGAGCAGTTCGCACACGGCCGGCACGCGGGCCTCGCGGTTGCGGCCGACCCCTTCGCCCTCGGAAATGTTGAACACGAACTCGGGCGGGTCGGACAGCACCTTTGCCACGAGCGGCTTGCCGTCGCCGAGTTCGACGACGGTGTGGCCGAGCGATTTCAACACGTCGGCAATGGCGGCGATGGTGGCCGGACTGTCGAACTCCTCGTGCGCGTCGTCGGGGGCACCGGCCGGCAGCGGGGCGTCGGGCTTGAGGGTGAACGCGATGCCGATGCGCATGAGGTGCTCCTGACGGGCTGTGCCGCCAAACTGGAACCGCCGGCGTCAGCCGGCTG
>JANNDF010001003.1:0-6930 GCA_031387445.1 Planctomycetia bacterium | reverse complement strand
CGTGCCCGTGACGGCGGGCCAGGCCGTGACGTTCCGGATTCGCGGAGTCCGGGGCGGGTCCAATGATCGCAGTGCGCTGGCGATTACTCCGGGCTGACAGTCGGGGCGGACGGGCCATCAGCCCGAATGGCGTTCGGCGGTGTCAGGCCGCACTTCGACAAGGACCTGAAGAGGGGCGGCGGGATCGAGTCGATCGAGCTCAAGAAGTCGGGGAGCGAGATGAGTTGGTCGCCGGATCAGTACGGCAAGTTCGAGGACGAGCGGAATCGCCCGGTCCGCGACCTGCTCGCCCAGATCCCGACTCGGCGGGGTGGCCGTCTTCGCCCCACCATTCCCACACCTCCGGAACGTGGTGGGGTGTCCGGCCCGCCCTCGGTCTCGCCGGGGGCGAGCGTCATCCGGGCGGCCTGCGAGTGCCGATCACCCAGGGCGACATTGGACCCGTGGTCGAACCGCAGGTGCTTGTGCCGCATCTCACGCCCCGACCGGGTGCCGCGCGAAGAGCTTGATCGCCTCGCGGTTGAACGCGGGGATGTCGTCCGGCTTGCGGCTCGTGACCAGGGTGCCGTCCACCACCACCTCTTCGTCCACCCACTCCGCCCCGGCATTCTGCAGGTCGGTCTTGAGCGAGGGCCATGAGGTCATCCGCTTGCCCCTCGCGCCCCCGGCCTCGAGCACGGTCCACGGCCCGTGGCAGATGGCCGCAACCGGTTTGCCCGCGTCGAGGAACGCCTTCACGAACGCGACCGCCGCCGGGATCACCCGCAAGGCGTCGGGGTTGTAGACCCCACCCGGCAAGAGCAGGGCGTCGAAGTCGTCCGGTTTCGCGTCGCCGAGGGAGACGTCCGCGGCGACCGCCTTGCCCCAGTCCTTGCCGGACCAGCCCTTCGGCTGACTCACCGGGGAGACCACCTGCGTGTCCGCCCCCTCGGCGTCGAACGCCGCCCGTGGCTTCTCCAGTTCAGACTGCTCGAACCCGTCCGTCGCCAGGATGGCGATGCGGACCCCGTCCAGTTGCTTGGCCATGTCGTTGCTCCTATCAGCGTCACGCCGGCGTCACGTCGGAACGCCGGACGATGTTGAGGGCGGCCGAAGGCGGAACCAACGTTTCCCGCCCCAAGGACGGCGACGCGCATGGCTGCCGCCGGCAGAAACATCCGCAACTTACGCGCCGCACTGTTGCGGGTGACGGTCTCCCCATCCAAAAAATTCGCCTCGTGGAAGCCGGTCAGGGACCTGCATCTCCAGGGGAAGACCGCGATCATGACCGGCTCGACGACGGGTCTCGGGCTGTCGATCGCGGTGGAACTCGCCCGCGAGGGGGTGAAGGTGTTCGTCGCCGGCCGCACCCAGCCGAAGATCTACGAGGCGCTGAAGATCGTGCGGAGGGCGGGTGATGCCGAAGGGGTGGTGGCGAACGCGGACACGGCCGACGGGTGCGCGGCCCTCATCAAACAGGTGCCCAGACCGACATCCTGGTGAACGACCTGGGCATCTACAAGGCCAAGCCGTTCGCCGACATCCCGGACGAGGATTGGCTGAAACTGTTCACGACGTGGACGGGACGCTGGTCGACAGCAACGACGCGCACGCCCGGGCGCTGGCGGAGGCCGGGGGGACGGTCGAGTTTGCCGAGGTCCGCCGGCGGATCGGAAAGGGCGGGGACGAGCTGCTGCCCGAGGTGTCGGGGATCGACGCCGAGTCCGAGAATGGAAAAGCGATCGGCAAGCGGCGGGGCGAGATCTTCACGACCGAGTACCTGCCGACGCTCCGCCCGTTCCCAGGCGTGAAGGAGTTGCACGCCCGGATGAAGCGGGCGGGACTGGAACTGGCGGTTGCCAGCTCGTCCATGGAGGAGGAACTCGAGAAACTGCTCGGCGCGTGTGGGGCGGACGAGTTCATCGAGGCCCGCACCTCGTCCGACGACGCGGAGAACTCCAAACCCGACCCCGACATCATCCACGCCGCCCTCGACCGCCTCGGCCACCCGCCGGCGAGTGTCATCCTGCCGGGCGACACACCGTACGACGTCGAAGCGGCGTCGAAGGCTGGCGTCCGCGTCGTCGCCTTGCGTTGCGGCAGGTGGGCTGACGGCGACCTGAGCGGCGCGGTTCGCATCCCCGACGACCCGGCCGATCCGCTCGCCCGCTTCGACGACTCCCCGTTCGCCGCCGACACGCCTTGAGAATCTGGGCGAGTTCCCAACACGAACCGGTGGCGCGGGTCCCACGCGATCCGTTTCGTGGGACGGTGCAACACCGGTGGTCGTCGGCGGTATGAAGAGTACGCCGTCGTCTGCCGCCACCCGATTCCCCGACGAGAAGCACGCCATGACCACTCGCACCCTCGGCCCGTCCGGCATCCGGGTCGCCCCGCTCGCCCTCGGCGGCAACGTGTTCGGATGGACCACCGACGAGGCCACCTCCTTCAAAATCTTGGATGCGTTCGTCGCCGGCGGGTTCAACCTGATCGACACGGCCGACGTGTACTCGCGTTGGGCGCCGGGGAACCAGGGCGGGGAGTCGGAGACGATCATCGGCCGCTGGCTGGCGAAGACCGGCAACCGCACGAAGGTGGTGATCGCCACGAAGGTGGGGATGGAGATGGGGCCGAACGAGAAGGGGTTGTCGGCCGCGTACATCCGCCGGGCGGTCGAGCGGTCCTTGAACCGACTCCAAATCGACACCATCGACCTGTACCAGTCGCACCAGGACGACGCGGCGACGCCGCTCGAAGAGACACTCGGCGCGTTCGGTGAGTTGATCGCCGCTGGCAAGGTGCGGGCCATCGGGGCGTCGAACTACTCGGCCGCACGGTTGGCCGAGGCGCTACGGGTCAGCAAAGAGAAGAACCTGCCGCGGTACGTCAGCCTCCAACCGGGGTACAACCTGTACGACCGCACCGGGTACGAGGCGGAACTCGAACCGCTGTGCCGTGCCGAAGGCGTGGCCGTCATCCCGTACTACTCGCTCGCCGCCGGCTTCCTCACCGGCAAGTACCGCTCCGAGGCCGACCTGGGCCAGAGCGCTCGCGGGGCGAAGGTGAAGAACTACCTGAACGACCGCGGGTTCAAGATCCTCGCCGCCCTTGACCGGGTGGCTGAACGGCACGACACGACTCCCGGCAAGGTGGCGATTGCCTGGCTGCTCGACCAGCCGACGATCACCGCCCCGATTGCGAGCGCGACGAGCGTCGAGCAACTCTCCGATCTGCTCGCCGCGACCACGTTGACACTCGACCCGGACTCGGTGAGCGAGTTGACCACGGCGAGCGCGTGACGTGTCTCGCCATCGTTGCACTGCATCTGTTCGCACAACGCCTTTGAGGACCGCATGAGTACGCTGTTCACCCCGTTCCGCGTCGGCCCGCTCGAACTCCGTAACCGCATCGTCATCGCCCCCATGTGTCAGTATTCGGCAGACGAGGGCCGCGCGACCGACTGGCACCTGATTCACCTGGGGACACTCGCCCTGTCCGGGGCGGCGCTGCTGACCATCGAGGCCACGGCCGTCACCCCGGACGGGCGGATCAGCCCGGACGACCTGGGGCTGTGGTCCGACGACACCGAGTCCGCCCTCGGCCGGGTGCTCGACGGCGTGCGGCGGTACTCGGACATGCCCGTCGCCATCCAACTCGCGCACGCCGGCCGGAAGGCATCGACGAAAGTGCCGTGGGAGGGCGGTAAACAAATTCCGCCGGGGGAAGGGCGGGGGTGGCAGACGGTCGCCCCGTCGGCGATGCCGTTCGCCCCCGATCAGACCCCGCCAGTCGCCCTGGATCGAAAGGGGATGGACGCGATTCGTCAGGCGTTCGCCACCGCCGCGAAGCGGTCCGCCACGCTCGGCCTCGATGCCATTCAGGTTCACAGCGCCCACGGCTACCTGCTGCACCAGTTCCTCTCGCCGCTCAGTAACACCCGCACCGACGAGTACGGTGGCAGTCTCGAAAATCGCATGCGGTTCCCGTTGGAAGTGTTCGATACGGTACGGGAGGCGTTCCCGAGCAGTCGGCCGGTGAGCGTGCGTGTGTCCGCGACCGATTGGGTGGACGGCGGGTGGGACGAGGAGCAGACGATTGCCTACTGCCACGCACTCAAGGCCCGCGGGTGTGCGGCGATCAACGTGTCGAGCGGGGGCACGTCGCCGACAGCGAAGGTGCCGAACGGCCCGAGCTACCAGGTGCCGCTCGCGCGGGCGGTGAGGCAGGCGACCGGGCTGCCGACCGTTGCGGTCGGGTTGATCACCGGGTACGACCAGGCGGAGGCGGTCGTCGGCACCGGCGACGCCGACCTGATCGCGCTCGCCCGCACCATCCTGTACGACCCGCGGTGGCCGTGGCACGCGGCCGCCCACTTCGGGGCGACGGTGAAGGCCCCGAACCAGTACCTCCGGTCGCAGCCCCAGCGGTACCGAAACCTGTTCAACGGGTGAGTCCGGAGGACACGCCATGATCCCGCTTTCGATTCTCGACCTGTCCCCGATCACCGCGGGGAGCGACGCCGCCCAGTCGTTCCGCCACACGCTCGACCTGGCCCGGCAAGGCGAGCGGTGGGGGTACGGGCGGTTCTGGCTGGCCGAGCACCACGGCATGCCGGGCATCGCCAGCGCCGCCACCGCCATACTGATCGGGCATGTGGCCGGCGGCACTTCGACCATCCGCGTCGGGGCCGGCGGCATCATGCTGCCGAACCACGCCCCACTGGTCATCGCCGAGCAGTTCGGCACTCTCGCGTCGCTCTACCCCGGCCGTATCGACCTGGGCCTCGGCCGCGCACCGGGTTCGGACATGACCACGGCCCGCGCGCTCCGGCGGACCCTGGCGAGCGCCCCGGACGAGTTCCCGAAGGACGTGCTGGAACTGCTGGGTTACTTCGCCGAATCGCCGAGCGGGACGGTTCGTGCGGTGCCCGGCACCGGACTCGACGTGCCGGTCTGGATCCTCGGGTCGAGCTTGTTCGGTGCGCAAGTGGCGGCGGCGCTCGGCCTCCCGTATGCGTTCGCTTCCCACTTTGCCCCGGCCGAACTGTCCCGGGCGGTGGCCGTGTACCGTGAGAACTTCCGCCCCTCCGAACGGCTGGAGCGGCCCTACGTCATGCTCGGGTTCAACGTGTTCGCAGCGAACACGGACGCCGAGGCGGAGTTGCTCGTCACCTCCGTGCAGCAGGCGGTGGTCAACCTGCGAACCGGGCGGCCGACGATGCTCCCGCCGCCGCTGTCCGGGTACGCCGTCCGGCTCGCCCCGACCGAGCGGGCGATGCTCGACCAGGTACTGTCGTGCTCCGCGGTCGGCTCCCCCAGTACGGTGGCGCGGCAACTGTCGGACTTCATCGCCCGCACCGGGGCGGACGAGCTGATGATCACCTCGCAGGTCTTCAACCACGCCGCCCGGCTGCGTTCCTACGAGATCGTCGCCGACATTCGCGACGCCGGAAGGAAGCACCCGTGAACCCGCGCCCGACGAAGGCCGACCTGCTCGCGGCGGCCGACAAGACGATCCCCGACGTGATCGTCCCCAATCTTGCGGTGCTTTTCTGCGGCATCAACCCCGGGCTGTACTCGGCGGCGATCGGCCACCACTTCGGCCGGCCCGGGAACCGCTTCTGGCCGACCCTGCACGCGGCCGGCTTTACGCCCCGGTTGCTCCACCCCGCGGAGGAGCGGGAGTTGCTGGGCGTCGGGTACGGCATCACCAACGTTGTGCGTCGGTCAAGTGCCGCCGCGGACGAGTTGTCCGACGCCGAGGTGGTGGCCGGCGGGAAGCGGCTCCGCACGAAGGTGCTGAAGTACGCCCCGCGGTTCCTGGCTGTACTTGGTGTGGGGGCGTACCGGGTGGCGTTCGCCAAGCCGAAGGCGGGGATCGGGCTTCAGGACGAGAGAATCGGCGGGACGCGGGTGTGGGTGCTGCCGAACCCGAGCGGGTTGAACGCCCACTACCAGGCGGCGGGGCTAGCGCGGGTGTTCGCGGAACTGTTCGCGGCGAGCCTTTCGGGCACGGGTGCCGAGCCATCGCCTCGGTCATGAGCCGTCAGGTCGCGCCCCGAGGAACACCCCGACCGCCGGGCTTGTCGCCGCTCCCGCGGGTGCCACCGACAGGTGAACGTCGCCCGTGATCTTCCCAAGGGAAAGTGGACAGGGGGTTAGCGGCTGTCCGGGTTATGCGTCCGTTCGAACTCGTCTGGGGTCAGGTAGTCCAGAGTGGAGTGCCGACGGACGCGGTTGTAAAACACCTCGGTGTACTCGAAGATCGACGCCTTCGCTTCGTCTCGGGTGGCGTACGACTGGTGATGAACCAATTCCACTTTCATCCGCCCGAAGGTACTCTCGATCACGGCGTTGTCCCAGCACTGGCCGACCCCGCTCATGCTCCCCACCATCTCGTGCCGCCTCAGCTCCGATTGGAAGTGGTCGCTCGCGTACTGACTGCCTCGGTCCGAGTGGGCGATCACCCCGGCCACTGGCCCGCGACGACTCACCGCCATGGCCAACGCGTCCACCACCAGCCGGCTGGTCATCGTCGCGTCCATCGCCCAGCCGACGATCCGCCGCGAGAACAGGTCCACCACCCGGGCGAGAAACAGCCACCCCTCGTGGGTCGGGATATAGGTCAAATCCATGACCCACTTCTGATTCGGCTTCGACGCCGTGAACTCCCGGGCGAGGACGTTCACCGACACCGGCAGGCGATGCCGGGAGTCGGTCGTGCGAACGGACCGCCGCTTCGACTGCGCCCGAATCTCCGCCACTCGCATCACCCCCGCCACGGTGTTCTCACACACGGCGATGCCCCGCGCGTGCAGGTCGCGAGTCACCCGCGGGCTGCCGTACGTGTCCTTGTGAGGCTCGGCGTGGATCGCCCGGATGGCCTCGACCAGTCCCTCCCGGCGGATGGCCGCCGCACTCGGCGACCGCGTCGCCCGGGCGTAGTACCCGG
>JANNDF010000316.1:0-1372 GCA_031387445.1 Planctomycetia bacterium | reverse complement strand
TCATGCCGTAGCCGACGACGCTGCACGCGGCGATCCCGTGCAGCCCCAGTCCTTCCTTCGTCATGATGTCACCCGACTCGGCGCCGGGGTTGAACCACACTTCGCCCACCGGCTTGGCGGTGAACGTCGGCAACACCGTCAGCCCCACCTTCGGGTTCAGGTACACGCTCACCACGTCTTGCCGCTCGGCCGGCACGTCGGCCACGCTGCGGAACACCGGCAACCCCTCGACGCTCGTTCCCGTCGGCTGAACGGGGTACACCGTCCAGCCGTCGGAGGCGAACGCGCCGACGCACTTGTTGCCGAGTTTGCGGCGGTCGGCGCACGCGCCGACCACGGCGATGGTTTTCTGGCTCACAGGCGGAAGCGGATGGGCGGCACGCCCCGAAGGGGCGTACCGGGTCGAAATGTACTAGCGGGCGGGTGCGTCAGCCGGTGGTGGTGTGCGGCTGGGCGAGCGGCGGCTTGCTGCCGTGGATGGCCTCGTACACCTCCTCGCGGTGGACGGGCACGTCCTTCGGGGCGACGATGCCCAACCGCACCTTGTCCCCACGGATCTCGATCACCGTGATGACGATGTCATTGTTGATGACAATCGACTCGTTCTTTTTCCTGGACAGCACGAGCATGGTTGGCTAACCTTTCGGACTCCCACGCAACAAGATGGGTCGTCCGGTGAGGGGCGTCCTGCGAACGGGTCGCGCTCGATCCCCGAGTGCGTTCGGCCGTGAGCCGTCGTCCACATTCGCAACAAGCGCCTAGTCAAAATGTAAAGGTGGGGGATTTGCGCAGTCAAGCGACTTCGCTCGCACGATCACCCACTCGACGGGGTATTTCGCTCGATTTCGGCCACGCGGACCAACCGACTGACGAACGCCGACGTGAGAAAGGCTGAAAATGCAGCGAGACTACCATTTCTCCAGGTCGCGCCGCCACTGACAACCGGCTGTCAGAAATTCACGAATCCTTCAGGTGTCGGCCGAGATTTCATCGGACACGTGGGGCCACTCTCGCACCCAAGCCGCGGCGAGGGCGGTGTGACGCTCGCCGTTCGGGGTCACATGGAGTCGCCGTGAGGTCGGCGAAATCACCTCGAACCGCAGTTCTAACCGCTCGGCCGGCATTGCTTTTGGTACTCGGTCGGCCCATTCAACGAAGCACACACCCTCACCAGCAAAGTACTCGTCCGCTCCGAGATCCCAGAACTCCCACTCGCCCCACAGCCGGTAGGTGTCGAAGTGGTACACGGGCAACCGGGCGGGGTACTCGTGGACGAGGGTGAACGTCGGGCTGGTGACGGCGGCGGCGTTTCGCACACCCAGCCCTTCGGCCACCGCCCGCACGAAGTGAGTCTTGCCCGCCCCCAACCCGC
>JANNDF010000304.1:0-3057 GCA_031387445.1 Planctomycetia bacterium | reverse complement strand
GGACTCACGTCGCGCCGTTCGCCGTGAGGTCGGCGGCTAAGGCCGTCTCCGCCCGCCCAACTCCGAACACCCTCGCCACAGGTGTGCCATGCAGCCCCCCGCCTTGCTGAGAGTCAGCCGCGGATTGGCCCTGGTGCATTGGGGCTTCCGGCTGATCGCGGGAGCGGTCATATCGCTTGTTGCCGTCTTCGCGGTGACCGGATTGATTGAACCATTTAATCACGGGATATGCTTTGTCTGTTCTGTATTGATGCTGACTTTTGTGATCCCCATCCCAATTGCCATCGGCATTCTGGTCGGTGTCATCGGTCGGCCATTTTGCTTACGCACGCCGCCCGAACTGCGGATCGCTCGTGTCCGCATACGGCTGTCGGTCATCCTGGAAGGGTGCGGACTGATGATGGCTTTGATGAATGGTGCCTTAGCATTCACTGTGGCCTACGTGAACAACGTTTTACCGTACAGTGAAGTTGTGATGGCGGTGTTCGCGTTCTCCATCGTCCTGTTCATCGCCGGGCGAGTCTTTTTCCTCACCTACACGGTCGCGCTCGCGAAGGTCGTGGACATGAAGCTCGTGACGCGCCCGTCCGGTGCGGCGATCCTGGTGATCGTCGCAGGTTCGACGGTCTTCGGCACGGCCCTGTGCTTGGCAAGTACCCGCGGCAGGGTCCCAATCACGCTCTTCGAGGTGCTGACGGCGGGCGGTGCCATGGTGGTGGCGTTGTGCGTGTTCGGGACCCTCTATGTGTACGGCCGCCACCTCCGCCGTTTGCGGGCAGCGGTCAAGCAGTTCAACATCCAACAGGTGGAACACGTCGAAGATTGATTTGTCCGCGGTCATCACGCGGCAGTTTCGCTCAACTCTCGAGTGGTCGTCTCCAGGCAGGTCGGGCAGATGCCGTGAGTGAACTCGGCGTGGCTGTGGTCCTTGATGTACGCCTCCAACTGCTGCCACACCCCCTCCGAATCCACCTTGCGGCACCACGCGCACACCCGGATCAGCCCGCGGAGGGTTCGCACCTCGGCCAGCGCCCGACCCAGGTTGGATGACAATTCAGTCTGCCGCCGGACGGCCGCGAACAGTCGCCGCTGGCGGGAGTGCAGCCGGTACGACATGAACACCCCGAGCACGTTGATCAGCCCCAGCCAGCAGAGGTCGTTCACCACGGTGGGCTTCTCCGTGTTGGGGTTCAGCCAGATCGAGACGACGAGCGCCGCCGCGGTGTTCGCCAGGGCGATCCCGGTCTGGTACCGCAGGGGGAGGGGCGTCACGCAGTACGGCATGAACACCGCCACCGCCGCCACCAGGCGGAGGTCGGAATCGCCGGCCGGCATCACCCACCCGCCGTACACATGCAGGGCGACGGCGAGCAGGTTCCACCCGCACAGCACCCACACGAACCGCGCGGGCGAGGGCTGCCCGCGGAGCAGGAACAGCGCGACGGCGGACAGGGCGAAGAAAGCCACCCGCACCGCCCGCATGCCCCACACCGCCGTGTCGTTCGCCAGTACGCTCTGGTCCATCAACCCGAGGCCGACCACTGCCAGAGCGGACGCGACCACGATCACCCGCCCGACCAGACGGTCCTGGGGGGCGTACTTCTGGCGGTAGGCGTTCTCCAACGCCGGGTCGGCGAACTCGCCGATCAGCCGCACCCGGTCTTCCTCAGTCGTCCCTTGCTCCCGCATCGCTCCCCTCGGTTCACGCCGGCCACGAAGTTTGAACCGATCAGAAAACGGTTCGAACTCGCAGCACAACTCTAGAACCGGAATGTCGGCGTGGGTGACCATGTGGGAATTGGCGGGGGGGCACGTTCACTCGGCCGGCTGACGCCGGCGGTTCCAGGGGCTTCTGGAACCGCCGCGTCAGCCGGCCGGGTGCATGTCAGCAGCGACATCGCCCCCTTGCCGGGCGGGTGACGTTGACGGACGATTGCTGGGAACCGCAGAGACGGGTTCAACGGGGGTGAGGTCCGCCCCCTACGTCAGCTTCAACTCGACCCCTTGCACGCCTTCGGTCTTGTTCAGCCCGTTCACCAGGGCAAGCGGGGCGGTTGCGGTCTTCAACTTCACGGTGTAAGTCACCTCCACCGTGGTGCCCTTGTTGGCCGTCTCCAGACTCACCAGTGTGAAACTCGACAGGTGCTCGGCGAACAGGGGCGTCACCGCCGCGGCGGGGTCCACGCCCAACCCCACCCGCACCCGCAAGGTGGCCGGTTTGTCCACCGCCCGCGGCGTGTCCCACCAGGCCATGATCGCCGCGGCCGTCCCGATGAGCGGCAGCCCGACGGTGGCGAGCAGGGCGAACCCGTTACCGATGGCCATGCCGATGACGACGGCGAAGATGACGAACGCGGTGTCGGCGGTGTCGTCCACGACCGTGCGGAAGCGGATGATGCTGAGCGCGCCGACCAGGCCGAACGCCTGGGCCAGCTTGTCGCCGATGACCATCGACACGAGCGCGATGAGGGCGGACAGCAGCACCAGGGTGGTGGGCATGGTCCGCACGTCCGGCCGGTTGCGGGCGAGCGTCAGGCGGAAGATGGTGGCCGCCACGAACCCGTACAGGGCGGCCAGCGCCACGCGGGCGGCGATCACGTCGGCCGTCTTCGGCTCGTCGTTCCCCCCCAGAGCGTGCCGTGCCCACTCGTTCACCGCCCACCAGTCAAACATCCGTTGCCCCTTCTGGTTCCGTGGCGAGTCCGGCCGCCCGCACGCACCGCCGGTACTTTGATACGCCCGTCGGCCGCAAGTGGAAGCGTTCGACCGCCTCTTTGAACAAGGCGGGCAAGGTGGAGAGGAACTTGAGTTCGACCACCACCAGGTCGGGCAAGAGGGGGATGCCCGACGTGACCGGGTCGAGGGAGATGGCGGTGGCGGGCAGGCCGAAGGCGGCGCGGTCGATCGTCATCCGCACCCCGCCACAGTCGGAGTCGCCGATGAACGCCGCGCGGCGGTAGCTGACCAGACAGACCGGCCGCAGGCCGAGGCCGACCTGGCTCAGCCGCTCACCCGCTGGCCGGTCAGTTGGTTCGCGTCCGACGTCGCCGGCCTCGG
>JANNDF010000290.1:0-6498 GCA_031387445.1 Planctomycetia bacterium | reverse complement strand
CGCGTACGACGCCCAGGTGAGCGGGCATTAATTCGATAAAATCGGCAACCAAGTCCCGTTTCCCTTTGAACGGTTCGGAGCATTCGTCTTGCCCTACCAGCTCAACACCGCCGCCGATACTCAGGCGATGCTCGCCGCGATCGGCGTAAAAACCGTCGAAGACTTGTTCGCGCCGATCCCCGCGGACCTGCGGATGAAACGACCTCTCGCCGTCCCGCCGGGGATGGACGAGATCACGCTGACGAATCACATGACCGCCCTCGCGGCGAAGAACGTCCCGGCCGGCGAGGCCGTCTGCTTCCTCGGCGGCGGGGCCTACGACCACTTCATCCCGAGTGTGGTGGACGTGGTGGCGAGCCGCGGCGAGTTCTACACCGCGTACACGCCGTACCAGGCCGAAGCCAGCCAGGGCACGCTCCAGGCGATCTACGAATACCAGACGATGATGTGCCAGCTCACCGGCATGGACGTGGCCAACGCCAGCCTGTACGAGGGCGGGTCGGCCGTGGCCGAGGCGGTGCTGATGGCTCTGAACATCACCGACCGCAAGGGCGGCGAGGTGCTCATCGCCGAGAGCGTTCACCCCGAGTACCGGCAGACGCTCGCCACCTACGTGACCAACCTGAACGTGACGGTGAAGACGCTGCCCTGCCCGGACGGGTTTCTGAACCCCGACGACGTGGCGAAGGCGGTGACGGACAAGACGGTGGCGGTGGTGGCCCAGTCGCCCAACTTCTTCGGCCACCTGGAAGAGATGACGGAGATCGGGGCGGCGGCGAAGAAGGTCGGGGCCATCTTCATCGACGTGTTCGACCCGGTCAGCCTGGGGCTGCTGTCCACGCCGGCGTCGCACGGGGCCGACATTGCAGTGGCCGAAGGGCAAGGGCTGGGCATCCCGTTCGGGTTCGGCGGGCCGTACCTGGGCATCCTCACCTGCAAAACCGAATTCCTGCGAAAGATCCCCGGTCGGCTGGTGGGCGAGACGACCGACCGCCACGGCACCCGCTGCTGGGTGCTGACGCTGAGCACCCGCGAGCAGCACATCCGCCGCGAGAAGGCGACGAGCAACATCTGCACAAACCAGGGGCTGTTCGCGCTGCGGGCGGCGGTGTATCTGACCGCCGTCGGCCCGGCCGGGTTGAAGGAGACGGCCGACCTGTGCGTGCGGAAGGCGCACTACGCGGCCGAGCAGTTGGCGAAGGTTGGGGTGAAGCCGAAGTGGGATCGGCCGTTCGTGAAGGAGTTCACGGCGAGCGTGCCGGGCGACGTGAACAAGCTGCTGGCGGGTTTGCGGGAGGACGGTTACTTCGGCGGCCTGCCGACCGGCCGCTGGTACCCGCAGCACACCGACGGCCTGACCGTGGCCGTAACGGAGAAGCGGATGAAGGCGGAGATCGACGGCCTCGCCGCGGCGGTGGCGAAGCGACTGTCGTGATCGGCGAACCGGCGGTGTCAACCGCCGGGTGTCCTGGAGGGAATCGCGATGCCAAGCCCGTTCCCCGGCATGGACCCGTGGCTGGAAGACGCGGAAGTCTTCCCGAATCTGCACGAGCGGCTGGCCATCGCTATCCAGGACGCGCTGAACGCGGCCATGCCGCCGGGGTACGTCGCCACCAGTCGCAATCGGGTGTGGGTGGACTCGGAGTTGACCCGCGAGCCGGATGTCGCCCTGTACGGGCGGCGAATCCCACCCCCGACGGAGGCCGACGGAACGTCCGGCCTGACCGGATTGGTTACGATCGGACGGCGGAGGAAGTCTGATCCGGTTGAGGAGCCGTACCTGGAGATCCTCTCCGGCAAGGGCAAACGTCTGGTGACGGCGGTGGAGGTGATCAGCCTGAGCAACAAACGGGCCGGCCGTGACGGGCGAAAGTCGTACCAGGACAAACAAGAGGAATACGCCCTCGGCGGCGTGAACTTGGTGGAAATCGACCTCCTCCGGCGCGGACCGCACGTCTCCGCCACCCCGCTCGCCCGCCTGCGGCGACGGTTCGGGACGTTCGACTACCACGTCAGCGTCCTCCGAGCCGGGGACCCGCCGACGTACCACGCCGTCGGCCTCCGGCTGACAGACCGCCTGCCCCAAATCGGCATCCCGCTCGACGGAGGTGTGCCCGAAGTCGTCATCGACCTTCAACCGATGCTCGACCAAGCCTACGACCGCTCCCGATACACCGAACTGTTCGACTACACCCAGCAACCCGACCCGCCGTTGACCCCCGAGCAACAGGCGTGGGCCGAGGGGCTGTTGCGAGCCGCCGGCCGCATCTCGTAACGCCCTCTCGCTCGCCGCCCGGCCGTCGGTATCCTTCCCCTCCGGCGACGTGTTCCGGAGTTCCTGCCATGATCGCGTTCAACTGTGCCTGTGGCGAGCCGCTGGCGGCCGCACCCGAGCACGCCGGCCTTGAGGTGCAGTGCCCGAGGTGCGACGCCCGGCTGACCATCCCCGCGGCCGAATCGGAGTTCGAGTACGCCGACGATGCGGCCCCGCCCCCACCGAAGCGGGAGAAGCCGGTGCTGGTGGACGCCGACGACCCCGCCCCGCCGAAGAAGAAGGCGAGGCTGGTGGACGAGGAGGAGCCCAAGCCGAAGAGGAAGAAAAAGAAGCCGCGGAACTCCGGCGACGACGACGAGCCGGAGCACGTCCGCCGGCTCATGGATCGGGCGAACGCCGAACTGGACGAGGAGGAGGCCCG
Organism: Planctomycetia bacterium; assembly: GCA_031387445.1. GTDB lineage: Bacteria > Planctomycetota > Planctomycetia > Gemmatales > Gemmataceae > JALHQU01. The sequence goes on along the minus strand of JANNDF010000290.1, from coordinate 3,802 downwards.
GCACGCCCGCGAGGGCGGTGGCATCGCCATCACCCCCGGCATCATCGGCGGAAGCATCTCCGTCCTGCTCGGGATCCTCCTGCTGGTGGTGCTCATCTGCGTCGGGTTCATCAACTTCTATGCGCTGGTGGTGTGCGGGCTGCTCATCATCGGCGGCGGGGTGCGGGTGGTGCTGTCGTTCCTCGGCCAGGGGGTGGACTGACCCGCCGGTGAACCCCGGCAGTCATGCCGGTGGTGGCGACCCCAACCACCCCCGGCATGACTGCCGGGGTTCACCCGGATCGTCGCCCCGTACAATTCCCCGTGATGTCTCCCCCCGACCCCACCGAACCGCTCGTCTTCCTCGTCGGTGCCGGCCCCGGCGACCCCGGCCTGCTCACCCTGCGGGCGGTCGAAATCCTGTCCGCCGCCGACCTGGTGCTGTACGACCAACTCGTCCCCCGCCGCCTGCTCGACTTCGCCGCCCCGCACGCCGAGAAGGTGTGCGTCCGCGACCTGCCCGCCACCGTCCAGGACAAGTACCCGACCATCTACTCGCGGATGATCGACGCCGCCCGTGCGGGCAAGAAGGTGGTGCGGCTGAAGGGCGGCGACCCGCTCGTGTTCGGCCGCGGCGGGGAAGAGGCGGAAGCGTTGCGGGCGTCCGGCATCCCGTATGAGATCGTGCCGGGCGTGACCGCCGCCCTCGCCACCGCCGCGTACCTGGACATCCCGCTCACGCACCGCGCCCACACGTCGGCCGTCGCGTTCATCACCGGGCACGAGTTGCCGACCAAGCCCGGCAGCAAACTGGACTGGGAAGCACTGGCCAGGTTCCCCGGCACGCTGGCCGTGTACATGGGCATCGCCCGGCTGCCGATCATGGTGGGCGAGTTGATCCGGCACGGCAAATCGCCCGACACGCCGGCCGTCATCGCCGAGCGGGTGAGCACCGGCGAGATGCGGTCGGTGAAGACACGGCTGGCGGACCTGGAAGCGGTGCGACGGGCGGCCGGCTTGGAGGCACCGGGGCTGATCCTCATCGGCGAGTGCGCCGCCTTCCGCCCGGAGGTGTCGTGGTTCGAGGCCCGCCCGCTGTTCGGCCGGCGGGTGCTCGTCACCCGCCCGCGGCACCAGGCCGAGCCGATGGTGCGGGCGCTCGAACGCCTCGGCGCGGTGCCGGCCGTGCTGCCCACCATGACCATCCGCGACCCGGCCGACTTCGCCCCGCTGGACGACGCACTGGCGAAGTTGCGTTCGGGCGACGGCGGGTTCGACTGGCTCGTGTTCACCAGTGCGAACGGCGTTCACGCCCTGTTCCGCCGGCTGAAGCACCACGGCCGCGACGTGCGGGATGTCGGGCGGGTGAAGTTGGCCGCCATCGGCCCGAAGACGGCCGAGGCACTGAAACAGTATCACCTGACCGCCGACGTGGTGCCCGGCGAATTCATTGCAGAAGGGCTGGTGGCGGCACTCCGGGAGCAAGTGACGGGGAAGCGGGTGCTGCTCGTGCGGGCGAACCGCGGGCGGGATCTCCTGCCGAAGGAGTTGGGGGCGGTGGCGAGCGTGTCACAAGTGGTCGCTTACGAGCAGGTGGATGACGTGGACCGCGAGTCGCCGGCGCTGGAGGCCCTGCGGCGGGGGGAGATCGAGTTCGTCACACTGTCCAGTTCCAACGTCGCCCGCGGGCTGCTCGGCGCGTTCGACGACCACCTGAAGGGCCGCGTGCTGCGGGGCGACGTGAAGCTGGTGTGCATCAGCCCGGAGACGGGGAAGGCGGTGCGGGAACTGGGCTACCCGGTGGCGGCCGAGGCGACCACGTACACCGCCGACGGGCTGATCGAGGCGGTGAAGAGGTTGGCGGCGGAAACGCCGCTGCACCCGAGTGGGCACCCCGCGGCGGAGGGGGACGAGGAGTAGGGTGGTCCGCTCTCGCCGAGAGCGGGGTTCGGATTTTCCGCTCGGTAGGGTGGTCCGCTCTCGTCGAGAGCGGCAATCAAACACCCGCTCTCGCCGAGAGCGGCAAACAAAAACCCGCTCTCGGCGAGTGCGGACCACCCTAAATACCATACCCCCATGCCCACGCCCGACGATCAGGCCGCCGTCTTCCGCCGCCTGCGGCTCACCACCCTCCGCAACTCGCTGGCCGTGGCGCTCAAGTCGGGCAAGGTGAAGATGTTCACCATGCTCGCCACCAGTGCCGTCGTCGCCGGATTCGTGTACGGGCTGGCCCATTACGGCTTCTGGGAACTGAATACCAATCAGGTGCCGCTAAAGGGGAGTATCGGCGGGCTGCTGTTCGACCTCCTCTTCTTCACCCTCGGCGGGATGCTGCTGTTCAGCACCGGCATCGTGCTGTACGCCAGCCTGTTCACCGCCCCGGAAGCCCGCTTCCTGCTCTCCACACCCGCGCGGGCGGACCAGATCTTCGCCACCAAGTTCCGCGCCGCCGTCGCGTTCAGCTCGTGGGCGTTCGTCATCCTGGGGTTGCCGGTGCTCATCGCCTACGGCGTGATGGCCGGGGTGCCGTGGTACTACTACCCGCTGCTACCGTTGTTCCTGCTCGGGTTCGTGCTGCTGCCGGGGGCAGTGTCGGCCACCGTCTGCCTGCTGCTCGTGCGATTCCTGCCGAAGAACCGCAAGCAGGCGTTCGCCCTCATCATCGCGGCGCTGGTGGCCGCACTCCTGGCGTGGGGGGTGCAGGCGGCGTTCAAGGCCCGCGAGGCGTTCGTGAGTGGCGGGAAGAAGGACGACGTGACCGACCTGCTCGGCCAGTTCGGGCTGACGCAGAGCCAGTGGATGCCCAGCCACTGGATGACCACCGGCCTGCAAGCCGCCGCCAACGACCAGCCGGCCGTCGCCCTGCTCCCGCTCGCCCTGTTGTGGAGTCACGGGCTGGTGGCGTACCTGATCGCCGCTTGGGTGGCGAAACGCACCTACCGCACCGCCTTCGACCGGGTGAGCGGGACCGGGCGGGCGACGAAGAAGTACCGGGCGAGCGTGCTCGACCACGTGGTGGAAGGGCTGGTGTTCTACCTGAGCAAGCCGGTGCGCCTTCTGGTGGTGAAGGACTTCCGCACCTTCCGCCGCGACCCGACCCAGTGGGTGCTGCTGTTCATCTTCAGCGGCATGATGCTGCTCGGGGCGATCAACTTCCGCGAGTTCTCCAAACGTGTCGACGGGGGAGTGCCGGCGGAAGCCCTCAGCCTGATCAACCTGGGGGCCATCTCCGTGCTGCTGTGCGCCGGCCTCAGCCGGTTCATCTACCCGCTCATGAGCCTGGAGGGGCGGAAGTTCTGGATTCTGGGTCTGATGCCCATCCGCCGCGAGCAAATTCTGACCGGCAAGTTCGCGTTCGCCGCCACAGGCACGCTACTGGTGGCCGTCTCGCTCACCGTCACCGGCGACCTGCTACTGGGCGTCGGCCCGGTGCCATTGCTGGTTCACCTGTTCGCGGCGGTGTGCGTCGGGCTGGGGCTGAGCGGGCTGAACGTGGGGCTGGGGGCGACCATGCCGAACTTCAAGGAGACCGACCCGTCGAAGATCGTGGTCGGGTTTGGCGGCACGGTGAACATGATCGTCGGGCTGGGCTTCCTGCTGCTGGTCGTCGGGTGTTCGGCCGGGCCGGTACTGGCGGCCGGCATCCGCGGGGTGGTGAACCCGAATGCCGGCTGGCCGTGGTGGGCGTTCGCCGGGTTGCCGGTGGCGGCGGGCCTCACCGTCGCGGCCGTGTGGGTTCCGCTGTCCAACGGGGCACGCAGCCTGCGGAACACGGAGTTCTGAGTGGGTGGAGTGGGATCGGAGGCCCGCCCCGGGGGGGGGG
>JANNDF010000257.1:0-11548 GCA_031387445.1 Planctomycetia bacterium | reverse complement strand
TCGCCCGCCGCAGCGCCTCCTCGGCCTGCTTGCGGGCGGTCAGGTCGATGATCTGGGACACCACATGGTTCGGCCGGCCCGCCGCGTCCCGCACCAGGGACACGCTCACCTGCACCCACACCGTCCGCCCGTCCTTCCGCGTGTACCGCTTTTCCCGCTGGTACGACGTGACCTCGCCGGCGTGCATCCGGGCCACGCACACGCCGTCCCCGGCCCGGTCGTCCGGGTGGGTGATGGTCGGGAATGTCAGGGCGAGCAGTTCGGCCTCGGGGTAACCGACCAGGTCGCACAGCGGGCCGTTCACCCGCACGAACCGGCCGTCCGGGGTGAGCATCGCCATGCCGATGGCCGCGTGGTCGAACGCCCCGCGGAACAGTTCCTCCTGCTGCCACAGTTCGGCCGTCCGCACTTGAATCTTCTGCTCGACCGAGGCGTGGGCCGCTTCGAGTGCCGCCTCCCGCTCGGCCGCCCGCACCAGATCACGCTCCCCCCACCAGCAGGCGAGCACCAGGAACACGTCGATGAACACCACCCACCCGGCGTGCTCCACCCACCGCCACTCGGCACCGGTGGTGGCGCCGTAGACCGACTCCGGCCACGCCAGCCCGCGGACGATGTGGTCGAGGGCGGTCACCGTTGTGGCCACCAGCAGCACCCGCCAGTCGCGGTAAAACGCCAGGAAGGCGAGCGACCCGAACACGTGGAAGTGCGTCTCAATCCGCCCGCCGCAGAGGTGGATGAGCAGGCCGGTGGACAGCATCTGGGCGGCGGCGATCACGAACCGCGTGTTCGCCCGGCCGGGACGCCAGACGGCCAGCGCCACCGGCAGGGCCGCCACCACCCCGCCGATGAGCAGCGCCGCCCACAAGTGCGGGTGGGGGCGGCTCTCCGCCCCCGCCCAGGTGAGCGGAGTGACCCACACCGCCAGCACGATCATGGCCACCCACTGGCACACCAGCAGGACGGCGAACATGCGGTCGGTGCGACGGTGTATGGCCAGCCGGTAGGCGTCGGCCAGTTCACGGACCCGCGAGCCGGTGTTCGGTGTGACCCCGTCGTTCGTCAACATGCCGTGTCCTCTCCCCTGCGGGTTCACGTCTGGTTCAGTCGTCTGTGGTCTGGAGAGGGCACCCGAAGACCGGAGCGGAGTTGTTCGCCGCCGACCCCCGAACCCAGCCCAACACCGCCTGCCGTCCGACTGATTCACCGCTCCGCCCGCGGCCGGGTGTCAGTCCGCCGCGGAAGACCACCCGGCCGGACGGGTCGGTGAGCACCGCCGTGCCCGAGGTCTCGGCCCCCGCGGAGCGGGCCGCACCTCCGTCTGAGTCGCACGTCGCCATAAGACCGAGCCGTTCCGCTTCGGCCCACACCTCGCCCCGCTCCCACCCGGGGGCGGTTCCGGCGGGGCGAACGAACTGGGCGTTCACCGTGACTTGCGGGCACTCACCCGCGAGCGCCGCGGCTTGACGCACCGACTCACGGCTGCACGGGCAGTGCGGGTGGAGGAAGACGGTCAGCCGCCAGCCGGTTCCGGCATCTGCGAGAGTCTTCACCGGGCCGCCCGTGTTGCCGGGGGTCGCGTCGTACCGCTCCCACACGCCGCACGCGGCGACGACCACCGTGAGCCAAAGGAGGCCACCGCCCCAAATGCCGAGTTCGAGTTTCAACCCCGCCTCACTTGTGAACTGGTCGATCAGTGGAATGTGACCCTGGTCACGTCGAACCGTAGTTCACGCCGGCGCTGAGCCGTGCGAGTCGGGGGAGATTCGACGGAACGGATGCGAATGTGGGAGTGGAAAGGTGCTGTGAGATGAAATCTGAGGTGCACTCGCCGACCGCTCAGAAAGCGGTCGCGGAGGGCTGTGCCCGGATCGGGGTCTCCGCGTCGGGCAACAGGGGGAGCGGGAGGGAGGGTCACATGACAAGAGCGGTCGGGATGAACCCGACCGCTCTTGTTGATGTCGTTTGCCGTCGGTGTTCACGCGATGAAGGCGAATCCGGCCCGCAAGGGCCGCGGGTGCGTGTGGGTTGTGGCTCGCACCCGCGGCCCTTGCGGGCCGGGTTCGCCCAGCACCAATCTAGTGCCGGAAGAGGAACTCGCGAGTGTTCAGCAGTGCCCACATCACATCTTCCCACGCCTTCCGCTTGTCGGTGCCTTTGGCGACGTGCGCGAGTGCCACCTTCGCTTCCTCGGCGTCCGGCTGGCGGGCGAGGGCGACCGTGTACAGCTCACTCAGGATTTCCGTCTCGCTCTTCTTCGCAGCCAACAGCTTGCCCACGCGGTTGTCGGCGTTCTTCACCTTCTCGTTCACCGTCGGGCCGTTGATGAGTTGCAGTGCTTGGGCGAGGTTGCCGTCCGATTCCCGTTCGCACTCGCAAGCCAGTTCGCGGGCCGGTTGGCCGAACGTCTTGAGGAACGGGTGGTTCACCTCGCCGTCGGGCAACTGAATCGCCCTCGTACCGGCCGGCAGCCCGGCGTACTTCTCCGGCACGCCGGTGTAGTCGCAGATGGCGTCGAGCAGTTGCTCGGCGGTGAGCAGCTTGGTGACGGCCTTACTGAAGTACTTCGTGTCGTCGCGGTTGGTGTCGTTCGGCAGCGCACTCAACTGGTACGTCCGCGACTTCATGATGGTCGTGACCAGCCGCCGCAGGTCGTACTTGTTGGTGGCGAAGTCGGCGGCGAGGGCGGCGAGCAGTTCGTCGTTCGCCGACGGGTTGCTCTCGCGGAAGTCGTCCACCGGGTCCACGATGCCGCGGCCCATCAGGTGGAACCACACGCGGTTGGCCACGCTCTTGGCGAAGAACGGATTATCCACCGCCGTCAGCCAGTCGGCGAAGGCGGCCCGGCGGTCGGTGCCGGGCGCCAAATCCTGGTCGCCCTTGCCGGGGAACCGCGGCTTCATCGTCTTGCCGGTGCGGGGCTGCGTCACCTCCCCGCCGCGTTCGACCAGCACGATCTCGGCGGACGTGGCCGGGGCGGGTTTGGCGTCGGCCATGGTCGCGGCCGGTTTGGTTTTCACCCGGGCGAACACCGCGCTCAGCCCGTAGTAGTCGTCCTGGCTCCACCGCTCGAACGGGTGGTTGTGGCACTTGGCACACTGCATCCGCACGCCGAGGAACAGTTGGGCGGTGCTCTCGGCCAGTTGGGTCGGGTCTTTGCTGATGCGGTAGTAGTTGGCCGGCGGGTTGGTGTAGCTGTTGCCGGTGGCGGTCAGCAGTTCTTTCACCACGTCGTTGAACGGCACGTTCTTGGCGAACCGCTCCCGCAGCCACGCCTGATACCCGGTGCTGCCTTTCAGTTGGATCGACTTGCGGTTCGACCGCAGCACGTCGGCCCACTTGAGCGCCCAGAAGTCGGCGAACTCGGGCAGCGTCACCAGCGTGTCGATCAGCTTGGCCCGCTTGTCGGTGGCGGCGTCGGCGAGGAACGCCCGCGCCTCATCGGCGGTCGGCATCCGGCCGATGGCATCCAGGTACGCCCGGCGGATGAACTCGCCGTCCGAGCACAAGTCGCTGGGGGTGATCGTCATCAGTTTCAGCTTGGCGAACACGTGCGTGTCGACGAAGTTGGCTTCCGGCGGGTTCGGCCATTTGAAGCCTTCCCGTGGCTCCAGGTAGGTCAGGCGCACGCTCACCATCTCTTCCAGGTAGCGGGCGAGGATGGCCACCTCGCCGGCCCGCTTGAACTCGACCAGCCCGGTGCTGCTCACGTCGGCCACGGCCGGGTCGCTGCTGCTGAAGTTGGTCAGGCGGGTGGCATCGCGGGTCGTGCCGTCGGTGTACGTTGCCTTCACGGCGAGTTGCTGCCACCGCGCCGGGTTCAGTTGCACGCGGCTGCCGGGCAGCACTTCAATGCCCTTCACGCCGGGCAACTCTTTGCGGTCGTCGGGCAACCCGCCGGCCAACCACGCGGTCAGCATCTCGGTCGGAAGTGCGTTCGCCCCCAGCCGCGCCCCGCCCTCGTGCGGCACTCGGCCGACGCCCTTCAGCAGCACCAGAGCGTTCTCCGGGTGTTGACTGTCCGTGCGACGGCCGAACTGGTCGCGGGTGAGTTGGAGGAAGTCGGCGGTCGGGTCGAACCCGCGGAGCGACAGCTTGAACCCGTTCTTGCCGCTCGGGGTGCCGTGGCACGCGCCCATGTTGCACCCGCCGACGTTCAGCACCGCGACCACGTCGTGCCGGAAACTCGGCGGCGTCGCCGCGGTCGAATCCTTCACCGTCACTTTCACGGTCGCCGTCTTGCCGCCGGCGGTCAGCGTGACAGTGGCGGTGCCGTCCTTCCGCCCACGCAGGAAAAGGCCCTGTTGCACCTCAACGACACCGGCCGGGTCTACTGCGGCGGTGGCAACCGTGGTCAAATCTCGCGTCTGGCCGTTCGAATATTTCCCGGTGAGCACCAACTGGTGTGCCGCCCGCGGCCCGACGAGGGAGACCTCGGGTGTGGATACGACCAGTTCGGCCGGCGTGCCGATCAGCTTTACCACGTCGGCGTCGGTCGGAAAACCGGCGAGCGCGACGGCGGGTAACAGGAAAAAGAGTGAGAGAGCGGTGCGGACTCGCATCGGGAACCCTGCGGGAGAGCGAGCGGGATGGGCTGCCGCTGAGGGCGGCCCGGCGGGGGGAACCTGTTCGGTTCGTGTTCTAAGAATACTCGCTCCCTGAACGCGGTGCGAGAGAAATCGAAGCCACGAGCCGTTACCCGCTCGTTACCCCACCGGGTGAACGCACCCGGCGTTGCCTCGTCGGAACTGTACCCAGGGAAGTGACGCTCGCCATGACCGCCTCCGCCACAACGACCGGCCTCACGCGGGAACAGTTCCTGGTCGGGGTCCGCGCGTCCGGAGTGCTGACCGACCGGCAGTTTGACAAGTTGACCGGCTCGCTCACGGTGTTCCAGAAGTCGGCCCGCGACGTGGCCGAGTTCCTGGTGAAAGGCGACTGGCTCACGCGGTTCCAGGCCGACCGACTGCTGCACGGCAAGGCGGAGGGCTTCCTACTCGGCCCGTATGTGGTGCAGGACTACATCGCCAAGACGGCCGGCGGGCGGGTGTACAAGGCGAACCACCGCACCATGAACCGGGCGGTGGTCGTGCTGGTGCTGGCGCAGGAAGCGACCGCGAACGAAGGGGTGCGGGAGGTCATCCGCGGGCAGGCGCGCAGCGCCGCCCGGCTCGCGCACCCGAACGTGCTCACCCTGCTGGACGTGAACACCGCCGGCGACCGGATGTACCTGGTTCACGAGTACATCGACGGCGGGGACACGGGGGCGATGGTGCGGAAGTGCGGCCCGCTGAGTGTGCCGCGGGCGTGCGAGTTCGTGCGGCAGGCGGCGCTCGGCCTGCAACACGCCCACGAGAAGGGGACGACGCACGGGCGGCTGAGTCCGGCGGCGGTGCTGGTCGGCCGGCCGGGCGGAAACGGCCCGGAAGACAAGCCGGTGGTGAAGGTGTGCGGGCTGGGGTTGGGCGACCTGGCCGGCCCCGAACAGCCGGCCGAGTACGCCGCCCCGGAGTTGACCGCGAGCCCGTCGCCGACCGCCGCCGCCGACCTGTTCGCCCTCGGCGGGGTGCTGCATTCCCTACTGACCGGTCGGCCGCCCCACCCTGCCGCCCCGCTCCGCACCCTCCGCAGCGACCTGCCCGCCCCACTCGTCGCGGTGGTGGAGGCGATGCTCGCCGCGAATCCGGCCCGTCGGCCGGCGTCGGCGGCGGACGTGGCCAACGCGCTCGCCGAGTTCGCCACCGACGACACCGCCTTCATCGACTTCACTGTGCCCGCCTCTTCCGGCACGCACTCCGCACCCGCGCTGAGCGGCGCGCACTCGGCGCTGCCCGTCGGGATTCCGATTTCGGTCACCCCAACTCCAATGCGGCTTCCGGAGCGGTCGCCGTTCGCCGACCTGGACGTGCCCGACGCGGACGACGAGTCGGGAGAAACGCCGGTGAGCGGACAGGCGGTGTACACGCCGGTGAACACCGTGCGGCGGACGCGGACGACCAGCCGCCGCGGCACCCGCGCCCGCAAGACCGATCAGAAGTTGTCGCTCTGGCTGGGGGTGGTCGGCGCGGTGGTGGTGCTGGCGTTGGCCGCCGCCGCACTCGGCGTGCTGGCAGCCGTGGTGAGGTAGTCAAGTAGGTCCGGCTGTGCCGGACACTCCTTCACGTCCGGCACAGCCGAACCTACTTCTTGTTCCGCCCCCGCAGTTGCTTCGCCGCCTCCGTCACCAGCTTCTCGCCGCCGCCCTCTGCCACACGTGCCGAGATCACCTCGTAGTTCCCCTGGCGGTACGCCAACTTGGTCGGCACGTACCCGACACTGCCGTTGGCAAGCTCGTTCAGCATGGTCTGCTTGAACGGCGAGCTGTCTTTGATCTGAAGTCCCAGGTCGGTGAAGATTTCCCCCGGCAAACTCACCCACGCCAGTTCGCTGCCGAGTGTGATGACCTGCACCTCGCTCGGGATCGGCTTGCCCAACCGCTCCCGCACGTCCACCGCCTTGAACGCCTGCACCTGGTCGAGGAATTTCGGGGCCGGCTTCTTCTCCGCCAGCACCTCCTTCACGACCCCCTTGGCGAAGTCCAACTCGTCGTCCGTCACCTTCGGCAGTTCCAGATCGACAGTCGCCGACGACACCACGAGCGGGCCGACCTCCACCGGCTGCGCATTGTCGAGCACCCGTAGCACCTCTCCGGCCAACCGCCCGCCGATGCGGGACGCTTCCGCGTGCCCCTTCTGCGGTTTCGCCGAGTTCACGTTGATGTGGTTCACGTCGCCGCAACAGCCGAGGCCGAACACCGTCACCGCCTGTTCGCCGTGGACCTTCGCCAGCGCGTCGGCGATCACGCCCATGTAGTCGGCCGAGAAGTGCAGCCCGCCGACGGTGTCCGCGTGCATGGAGAAGTTCACGTAGGTGGCGATCACCTTCGGGTCTTTCTCGATGGTCATGAACTGCACCACCGGCACGCTCGGGTCGACCGGGCCGGCGGGCTTCAGGATCATCGGGTTCAGCTTGCCGGGGTTCCACCCGACCGTGCCGTCGGTCATGTGGAAGCGGCGGTTGAACGCCAGGTTCTCTTCCTTGCCGATGCCGCGGAACGCCTTCGCCGGCTTCTTCGCGGCGTCCGCCTTCGCCACCGCCTCGGCGATCTTCTTCGGCAACTCGGTCATGTAGTCCTTCACCAGCTTCGAGTCGCCGCCGACCGCAGCCGCATACGCCCCCGGTTCGGCCAGCACCGGCCCGGTGTGCGCGTGGGTGGCGAACAGCATGACGTGCCCGGCGGGAATCCTGGTGTCGGCCTCGATCCGCTTGCGGGCGTCGGCGGTCATGCCGAACGTGGTGTGGATGACGTCCAGGCTGACCAGCGCCGCCTTCGTGCCGTCCAGTTCGATGACGAGTGCCCGCGCGAACAGCGGGTCGTGCGTGCCTTCCGCCGCCCGCATCGAGTAGTACCCCGACATGGGTGTGCCCTTCGCCGGGGTGATGTCCACCTGGGCGGCCCCGACGAGCAGGTCGGCCGCGGGGGCGAGAAGCGGGAGGAGCAGGAGCAGGGAAAGGGCGCGGAGCATGGGACACCACAGGGTGAACCCCGGCAGTGATGCCGGGGGTGATTTGATGCGCTACCCCCGGCATCACTGCCGGGGTTCACCAAGTCACTTCTTCGCCGGCACCACCTGCACCAGGCCGGCGTCGACGTACTGCCCGCCGCCGGCGTTCTTGGCCGTCACCGCCAGCGTGTTCGTGCCCTTCTTCAGTGTCTTGAGTGCGTCCGCGGAGATCGGCACCTCGACATACTCCGTGGTGTACCCCGGCAGTTTCGCCGCCGACACGCCGTTGAGGAACACCTCGCCGTCCTCGTCGCAATGCACCCGCAGGAAGACCTCGCCGGCCGGCAGTTCCTTCAGGTCAAACGTCCGCCGCAACCAGATCTCTTTGCCCGTCCACTCGGTGCCGATGCGACTGCCCGGCGTCATCTTCGTGCCGAACCCGCCCTTGCCCTCCTTCCACTCCTTCGCGTCGAAGTCCGGTTTCACCCACCCGTCGGCCGGCTTGTCGGTGGTGTACTTCCACGCCTGGGCGGTCGTCTCGCTCGTCGGCACCACGTCCGTCACCGTCGGCGGCGGGGTGAACAGCATCTTGTGCCATTTGAGCGTGTCGGCCGCGTCGAACTTGAGCACTTCGCGGTCGTAGGTCATCAGCCCGTTCACTTCGACCTCCACGTCGGTCGTCTGGGTGTACACGGCCGCGGCCAATCCCTTGCCGATGAGCGGGTGCATCCGCTTCATCAGGGCGTGATAGTTCGTCCGCAGTTCCTCCTCGGTCTTGTACGTGCGATAGCCCCAGTTGCCGGTGTCCTTCCACAAGTGGTTCTTCACCGGCAGACCCAGCCCGCCGAACTCGCCGAGCACACTCACACGATCCTTCATCACCGGGAACATGCCGGGGCCTGGGTAGATGTGGGCGTCCTTCATGTCGCCGTACCCGCGGTCTTCCCACCCGCTCGGCCCGTTCACCGGCCGTGTGGGGTCGTACTCCTTCGTCCATTTCAGCGTGGCGTTCACGTCGTGCTGGCCCCAGCCTTCGTTGAACGGCACCCAGCAGTAGATGCACCCGAACCCGCGGAGGTGGTCGATCATCGCCTTCAGTTCGGCACGGAACTGCTTCTTCTCGTCGGCGGTGAACTCGTCGTCGGCGTCGGCCTTCGCACCGGGCTGAATGAACTGCTTCTTCGTGCGGTTGATCGCACTCGGCATGTCCTGCCACACCAGCAGGCCGAGTTTGTCGCAGTGGTAGTAGTACCGGCTCGGCTCCACCTTGATGTGCTTCCGCAGCATGTTGAAGCCGAGCTTCTTGAGCACCTCCAGGTCGTACTTCATCGCTTCATCGCTCGGAGGCGTCAGCAACCCGTCCGGCCACCAGCCCTGATCGAGCGGGCCGTACTGGAACAGCGGCTTGCCGTTCAGCAGGAGGCGTTGAACCCCGTCGGCGTCTTTGCCCACACCGACTGTGCGGAAGGCGAAGTAGCTGTCCGCGGAGTCGATCATGTCGCCGCTCGCGCAGCCGAGGAGCGAAACCGAGACCTGATACAGGTGCGGGTTGTCTGGCGTCCACAAGACTGGCTTCTTGACTTCGAGAAGAACCTTATTGCCGTCTCCGGTCACTTTGAACGTTTCCGGCTTGCCGACGGAAGCGGAGATACGAACGGACTTCGTGTCTGCGCCGATGTCCACGATGCACTCGACCGTGTTCTTGGCGGCGTCCGTCTCGAACCGCACACCCCTGATGTACGCTAACTCCGGCACCGGCTCCATCCACACCGTTTGCCAGATGCCGCTCACCGGCGTGTACCAGATGCCGTGCGGGTTGTGGATCTGTTTGCCGAGCGGTTGACTGCCCTTGTCGGTCGGGTCCCACACCCGCACCACCAGCTCGCCCTTGCCGTCCTTGAGTGCGTCGGTGATGTCGAAGCTGAACGGGTCGTGCATCCCCTTGTGCTTGCCCAGTTCCTTGCCGTTCACCCACACCGTCGTTTCCCAGTCCACCGCCTCGAAGTTCAGCCGCACCCGCCGGTTCTTCCACGCGCTCGCGTCCACGTCGCGGCGATACCACAACTCATCCTTCTCCGTCGGGTGTTTGCCGACGCCGCTCAGGGCACTCTCGGCGCAGAACGGCACCAGGATTTTCCCGTCCCACTTCTCCGGCTGCTTCTCCCCCTTCGGGCGGATGGCATAGTCCCACAGGCCGTTCAGGTTGGCCCACTCTTTCCGCACCAACTGCGGGCGGGGGTACTCGGCCCACGGCGTCTTGTCGGCTGTAATCTGCTTGCCCCACTTGGTCATCAGCGGGGCGGGGGCCGGCTTCCAGTCGGCGGCGAACGCCGGAACCGCCAGCAGCAGGGCGAACACGGGGAGAGGGAATCGCATCGGGTATCCTCAGACAAAAGTTTTCACCGCCGAGGGCACATGAGGGCACAAGAGAAAGACGGAGAGGAGGGTTGTCGCCGGTTCGCTTCGATTCCTCTCTCTCCCTCCTCATGTGCCCTCATGTGCCCTCGGCGGTGAAGAATTCACACTCTCACCCGTACCGCTTCTGGATGGTCGGGATGAGGTAGTCGGCGAACGCCGTCCGCAGGTCGTACTTCGGGGCCAGCCCCCAGTCGATGCGGGCGGCGGTGTCGTCCACGTCGGCCGGCCAACTGTCCACGATGCTCGCCCGCTTCTCGTCCAACTTGTAACCGATGTCGGCCTTCGGGAACGCCTTGCGGACGACCGCTTCCACCTCACCGGCGGTCGGGGCGAACGCGCCGATGTTGTACACCACGCGGGTGAGCTTCGCCTTGCTCGCGGCGGTCAGCTTGAAGATCGCCTCCACCGCGTCGGGCATGGCCATGAACGGGATGCGGGCGTCGGACCGCACGAAGCAGGCGTAGGGCTGGCCTTGCGCTGCCGCGTGCAGCATCTCCGGCACGTAGTCCGATGTGCCCCCGCTGGGCACCGTGGCGGCCGAGATCAGCCCCGGGAAGCGGATGCAGCGGAAGTCGATCTTGCCCATCTTCGGCCCGGCCGAAAGCTGGCGGAAGTGCCGGTCGTAGTACCGGCCCAGGTGTTCGCAGTAGAGCTTGTTCGCGCCGTACATCGTCGTCGGCTGGTTGAAGTCGTCCTCCTTCACCCGCCCGGCCCGGCTTTTCGTCGCCACGTCGGGCAACCCATACGCGGCGATGCTGCTGGGGTAGAAGAACAGCACCATCCGCCCGTGGCTCTCCCCTTCCTTCTGGGCGAACTCGAGCAGATTGAGCGTGCCTTCGACGTTCACCTTGTGGGCGAGTGCCGGGCTGAACTCACTCCGGGTGCTCAGCAGCGCCGCCAGGTGGAACACCTGATCCACCTCATACTCGGCATGGATGCGGTCGAGCAACTGAGTGTCGAGGATGCTTCCGATGAACTCCTTCCGCACCATCTTCGCCAGGTCCGGGGCGAGCGGGTTCAGGTCGAGGGTGATGATCGGCCGGTCGGTGGTGGCGTGCAGGCGGTCGATCAGCCCGTGGCCGATCTCGCCGCCGGCGCCGGTGATCAGGATGCTGGGTTGGCGGGACATGCGCGGTCACAGGTAGGTGAACGGATGGGGGACATGATATGCCGGGGGAAAAGACCTCACGCCCCATCTCCGGAGGGACACCCCAATGTGGGTGCCCAGCGAAGGGGAGGCACGCACAAGGGGTGCCCCTACAATACCGCCAGCAGGGAACCTCACCGATCGGGAGCAGTTATGACCGTCGCCGTCGAAGTGCCGAAGGGAGCGGAGACCGTCACCGAGGGCCGCATCGCCCGCTGGATGGTGTCCGACGGTCAGGCGGTGAAGGCCGATCAGCCGCTGCTCGAACTGGAGACCGACAAGGCGACGATGGAGGTGCCTTCCCCCGCCGCCGGGGTCATCAAGATTCTGGTTCAAGCCGATCAGGTGGTGCAGGTGGGCCAGAAGATCGCCGACATCGACCCGGCGGGGAAGCCGGCTGAGGCGACTGTACCGGCGAGCGGCCCGCGTGAGCGGGCTG
>JANNDF010000219.1:0-2160 GCA_031387445.1 Planctomycetia bacterium | reverse complement strand
TTCCGTCGTCACTCCACCGGGGGCAAGAATTTGAACATGTCCGCCTTCTCGCACTTGCCCGACACCTCTCCCATCAGGTCGAAGTTGTCCACCACCGTCAGCTTCCGCACCGGCCCGCCGGCGTCGAACTTCAGCTTCTTCGTATCGACCCAGAACACTTGCGGGCTGACCACGCTGTCGTAGTACAGCACCCGGTCGGTCAGGTCGGTCACCGTCCGCCAGATGGTGGACGAGTTGTGCGGCTGCCCCGGTTCCGGGGAGCTGAACGGCTTGGACACGTTCCGCATGACGCTCATGATCGACGCCACCGCCTCCCGGTCGGACTTCGGCTTGGGCAGGGTCTTACCGTAGGACGCCCCGCGGACGAACCGGTCGGTCGCCGCGTTCGACCCCGGCAGCGGTTTGTCCCCGCCGAACCCCTTGTACTGCTTCAGGTTCTCCAACTGCTTGTCGTAGGTCGGCTCGTTGGTCATAACAGTGTACTCGCGGCTGTGGTACACCTTGATCTCACCCTTGATGCACTCCAGGATGGCCGAGTCGCCGGTGGCGTCGTTCATCGCCAGGTGTACGGTCGCCTTCGCCTTGCTCGTCGGTTCGACCGCCATCCGCAGTTGGTACGGCTCGCTCTTGAGCGCCTTCACCGCCTCCGCCACGGTGGCGAACTGGTCCAGGTGGTACTGCGCCCACAGGCTCATGCTCAGCCCCGGCAGTTTCTCGTCCCGCTTGCCCACCGCCGTTTCCGGCAGGTACAGGTAGTGGACGGCCAGCCCCTTCTCGTTCACCCCGTCGGCCGTGCCCACGTCGTACGCGGACACGATCACGCTGCCGTACTTGCTCGTCCACTTGAGCGGGTTCTTGGCGGCCAGCCCGTCGCGGTCCATCCCACGGGGGAGCACCCAGATGTTACTCTTCATGTCCTCGAACCAGTCCATGTTGCGGCCGACCAGCACGTTCCGCCCGCTGTCGTTCCACAGCACGCGGGAACAGGGTTGTGCGGGGGTGGCGAGCACGACCGCGGCGAGTACGGCGACCAGCGCGGGGAGAGAGTGGCGCACGAGACAACTCCAGGGGAGGGGCGAAGCCACTGTAAGCGGGCGGGAGACAGTGGCAAGTTTGCGACTCGCCATCGGCGAGTGGCGAGTCGCAAACTTGCCACTGTCGCATCAGTTCAGAAAAAACCGCCCCTTCCGGCAGAATTCACTTGCACGCCACTGGCACAATCGCTCCGTTCGGATGAAGAGGTCTCTTCGCACCGGCCGATACGTTCTCTTGTGCCGGGGTTGCGTTCGGCCGACCCGCCGCCGCCTCTCCCCCGCCGTCTCCGGGAACGGACGACCATGACGACGACGACGACCGGACATGAGTTGCACGCCCACGCCGCCCACAACGCGAACGCCCCGACGAGCGAGGCCGACTCGCTCCGCCAACAGTTGCTCCAGGCTCAGCGGCTGAGCAGCGTCGGCGAACTGACGTCGAGCGTGGCCCACGAGTTCAACAACGTCATCGCCACCATCACCAACTACGCCAAGATCGGGCTGAAGGGGCAGACGCCGGCGGCGCAAGCGCAGGCGTTCGAGAAGATCCTGCGGGGCGGGCAGCGGGCGGCGGCGGTGGTGAACAGCATGCTCGGGTTCGCCCGCAACAACTCCACCGGGCGGGAGACCACCGACATCATTCATCTGGTGGAAGAGGTGTTGCTGCTCACGGAGAAGGACTTGTCCAAACACCGCATCCAGTTGGAAAAGAAGTGGGCGAGCCGGCCGTGGGCGGTGGTGGTGCCTGGGCAAATTGAGCAAATTCTGGTGAACCTGGTGATCAACGCAAGGCAGGCGATGACGAACGGCGGGCGGCTGCGGGTGGAGGTGGGCGAGAACCCCGCCGGCGACACAGTCGAGATCAAGATCGCCGACACCGGCACCGGCATCTCCCCGGACAACCTGCGGCAGATCTTCGAGCCCTTCTTCACCACCAAATCGCCGGACGAGTACGGCCGCGGCGGGAGCGGGCTGGGTCTGAGCGTGTGCCGGCAGATCATCGAACAGCACCACGGCCGCATCCGCGTCGAGAGCGTGCTGGGGAAGGGGAGCTCGTTCACGGTCAAGCTGCCGAAGCGACTGCCTGAGGATCAATGACTGTTGGCCGGGGGTCAGTGGGGGGAGG
>JANNDF010000214.1:0-21882 GCA_031387445.1 Planctomycetia bacterium | reverse complement strand
CCTCCCCCCCCCCGGGGGGGATTGCCTGTCCCACCAAACTGACGCTCGCGGGCGCCGCCCGCCGGGTGTATACTTTCCCCCACTCCCGCCGTCGCGGTTCATCCCACCCCGCGACACCCTTTCCCCTCCTCCCCGGAGTTGCCCGTGCGCCTCCCCACTCTCCTCGTATGCGTTGCCGTTTTCGCCGCTGGTACGCTCGCCGCCGATCCGCCGGTCATCAAGTCCGCCAAGAGCGGGCCGTGGTCCGCCAAAGAGACGTGGGAAGGTAACGCCGTCCCCGGCACCGGCTCGCGGGTGCTGATCCGGAACACCCATACCGTCACCTACGACGTGAAGTCCGACGCCGTCGTCCGCGGGGTGAACGTGGCCGGCACGCTGACGTTCGCCACCGACACGGACACGGTGTTGAACGTCGGCCTCCTCAAGATTCAGGCGGGCGAGACGTACTCGGAAGAGGGGTTCGACTGCGACGGGCACGCCGTCAAGTCGGAAGGGTTCACCCAGATGCCCGCGCTGATCGTCGGCACGATGGACGCGCCGGTGGCGGCCGGGAAAACCGCGACCATCCGCCTGCACCACGTCGAGGGGCTGAGCAAGGAGACGTGCCCGGCCGTCGTGTGCTGCGGTGGGCGGATGGACTTGCACGGCCAGCCGCTGAGCCGGACGTGGGTGAAGTTGGGGGCGAACGCGAAATCCGGTGACACGGCCGTCACGCTCGCGGAAGCGGTGACAGGGTGGAAGGTCGGCGACCGCGTCATCGTCACCGGCTCGCAAACCCACGGGGCCGCGAAGACCGAATCGACCACCGAGGAGCGGATGGTGAAGGCGATCGACGGAATGAAGCTGACGCTCGACCAGCCGCTGACGATGGCCCACCTGGGCGACGGCGAGTACCGGGCGGAGGTGGCGAACCTGACCCGCAACGTGGTGGTGGAGAGCGCCGACCCGGCCGGCGTTCGCGGGCACACCATGTACCACAAGCACTCGGCCGGGTCGCTCACCTACGCCGAATTCCGGCACCTGGGCAAGAAGACCGTACTCGGCAAGTACGCCATCCACTTCCACCTGTGCCGCGACACCATGCGGGGGTCGTGCGTCGTCGGCTGCTCCGTCTGGGACAGCCAGAACCGTTGGATCACGATCCACGGCACCGACTACCTGGTGGTGCGGGACAACGTGGGCTACAAGAGCATCGGGCACGGCTTCTTTCTGGAAGACGGCACCGAGACGTACAACGTGATCGACCGCAACCTGGCGGTCGGGGCGGCGAAGGGCAAGCCGCTGCCCAAGCAGGCGCTGCCGTTCGACGGCAACGAGGGGGCCGGGTTCTGGTGGACGTGTAGCCTGAACAGTTTCACCCGCAACGTCGCCGCCGAGTGCGGCAACTACGGCTTCCGGTACGAGGCCACGCCGAGCAGTTCGCTCAAGCTGAACTTCTCCATCCGCCAGCCGGACGGCACCCGCAAGGACACCGACCCGCGGACGCTGCCGTTCGTGCGGTTCGAGGACAACGAGGTCCACAGCAGCCACGGGCTGTACGGGGTGAACCTGGGCGAAGGCGTCAACCGCGTCGGCCCGGACGACAACCACCCGTTCGTGGTGAAGAACCTGACCATCTGGGACGTTCACTACGGCTTCCGCCCGCAGGTGCCGAACCTGGTGGTGGAGAACCTCCGCATCCACAAAGTGGCCTACGGGGTGTACCACCCGAACTACGACAACCACTTCTACAAGGACGTGCTCATCAGCCAGACGCACACCGAGCCGTTTAACCGCGGTCACGACGACCTGAGCGTGCAGTACGGCCTGCTGGCGGTGGACGGCCTCACCTTCGACGGTTGCCGCTCCGGGGGGATGCCGCTGGTGCAAATCTCGGACGACAACCCGACCGGCAAGGCGGTGACGCACCTGCGGAACGTGAAGACGCTGAACTGGACCGACGGGAGCAAGGGGAAGGCGGTGGCCAACCTGGGCGGCGGCCCGCGGCCGACGCCGAAGAGCGAGATGGGGGTGTCGGTCTACTTCCACGACTGGTTCGGCGCGGGCCGGCACGCGCTGGTGGTGAGTACCAAGTCGGGCGAGTACAAGGTGGCCCCGGACTCGTTCCGGGCGGAGAAGCCGTTGACCGGCGACCAGTCGCGTGCGGCCGAAGTGAAGGACGTGGCCTTCCCGAAGTTCCCGCAACCGGCCGACGACCTCCCGCCGGCCACGGTCATCACCCGCGTGAGCAAGAAGGACGGCAAGGTGGTGGTCCGCGGCAGCACCATCGATAACGGGGCGGTGAAGCGGGTGACGGTGAACGGCCGGGAGGCGAAGGCGACGGCCGCTAACTTCGCTGAGTGGGAGATCACCCTCGACGCCACGACCGAGTTGAAGGCGGTCGCAGAAGACGCCGCCGGCAACGTCGAGAAGATGCCGATGACGCTGGGAGCGAAGTGAGCGAGTGATCCCGGGTGGACTCGAACCACCGTTCCCCTCCGTGTCAGGGAGGTGCCTTCGCCGCTAGGCCACGGAATCGTGTGCAGTGCCCCGGCCAGGATTCGAACCTGGAACGCCGCGTTCGATGCGCGGAATGATGGGTCCGTTTCACCACCAGGGCGATCGAGCGGAAGGAGTGGGAGTTGAACCCACCGCCGCCCGGAGGCGGCACGGTTTAGCAAACCGTTCCGGCGAACCGTTATCCGGCTCCCTTCCGTTGTTCGTCGTCAGTGGACCCGCCGGGAATCGAAAAGGTTCGCGGAAGCCCTGGAAAAGTGACGGTTGAGAAGGCAGGCGGCGCGCAATGCGGCGCACCCGACGACATGGCCGCGTTCCTGGCGTCACTCTCCCCCGAGCAGCGGGAGCGACTGACCGCCTTGCTGAACGCCCCGCCCGTGCCGCGGTAAGGCCGTGGCGGGGCGAACGGCGGGCGAATCGGGCGAGAGTGACGCGGGCGGAGATCGGCCGGCAGACGCGATCTGGTGCGGGTGATGGAGGCCCCATTGCTGAGAATCTTTTGTGAGTGAATTGTTCGCCCCGTTCGGCGGATGCGATTTTTGAGCTGGGCCGGAACATCACCCGCATCACCCGCATCACCCGCGTGGAAAAGCGTTCAGTACACATCGTGGCTCGTTTATCCGCTTTCCGGTCAAGAAGAGGGGAAGGATGCCGTCTCCTGGTAGGTCGGCCCGTCGGGCATGAAGTTCATGGTCGCCGTCCACAGCGACTTGTTACCGATCTGGAAGTGAGCGGGCGTCTCCCAGTCCCCTCTGGGTTCGGGCGGAAGGTAGATCGCCCACCACTCGCCGACCCAACCTGACCACTGCCGGCGGGTGGCATGAAGCTCCCCCGCCAACCGTTCGATCTGCTCACGCTCGGGGATTTCGGCGGCCAGGCGGAACGGCTTCCTCACCCCGGCGGGCGGGTCAACGTACAGGTACAGGTTCCCCGACCCCGCCACCTTCCACCCCCGCCGCGAGAGGAACTCGCGGACGGCATCATAGACCAGGTAGTGACCGTCCCGCTTCCCGAAGTCTTCGAGCGGGACGAGTACCGAGCGGGGATTCGCCAGGGCAATCTTCGCCCCCTGATGATGGACAAGCGTCGCGGCCGCTCCCGGCCGAGTCACGGACGGCGGCAGGAAGGGCGGGAGGTCGAGCCACACGCCGTAGTTACCCGGCCGCCCTTCGTTTCGATCCCACCCGCCGCGGATCACCGCCGGGCAGATGGCGTCCGCCAGGCGGCCGTGGGAGTGAGCCAGCCACCGGCGGTACGCCCGCGCGTCGTCGCGGGACAGGTAGCCGACGGTGCCGCCGAGCACGTCGGCCCGCACCGCGAACTGGTCGTGCGGGTTCGTATGCTCGATCACCAGCGCCGCCTCGGCGTAGCACTCGGCCGACTCCGCCGTCCGCCCGCCGGTCACCTCTTCGAGCCACCGCTGGTAGTGCGACTCGCCCACGATGGCCTGCGTGAACGAACCGTCGCCGGAGATGGTGAGCATGGCCGGGGCCGCATGGGGTGACGAGGGGTGTGGTCGCGTCGGCCCATCAGAACCGCCGACCGCACAGCGGTCAAGGGGTTGGCACCCGACATGGGAGAGGGCGGGATCGCCGGCGGGCGGTGAGGTGGTCCAGATCCGCCGAGGCGTCCATAGATTGAACCGACCGCGAACCGCCGAGGGTGCCGCCATGCCGGCCCGTGACGCGAAGCAGGGGCTGAACCGACTGACCCGCCGGCGGCGGTTCCTGTCGATGCGGATGGCCGCCCGCACGATCGTGGACGCGCTGCGGTTCGGCCGGGGGAGCGTCGAGAGGATCGGCGCGGCGTGCGTGCTGTCAGCCGTGTTCTTCTTCGCGGTCGCGCTCGCCACCCACCTGGCGGGGATGCCGACCGCCCTCGGGGTGACGGTGGCGGTGGGGGCGTTCGCCGCGGCCGCAACCACCCTGCTGGTGTTCGTGCTCGGCCAGGCCGACGACGACACGCGGGCGGAGATCGACGCCCTGGCCGAGCCGATCGCCGAGGCACGGGCCGACGTGGAGCGAGACGAGCGGGAGGCGGCCGGGCGGAAGCGGCTGGAGGATGACGACGACCAGGACGACGACCAGGGCGACGAGAAGGATGAAGGCGACCGACGGGACCGGCGAGCGCCGCGGCGGGATCGGCCGTCCGAACCCGGGCGGAACGAACCGCGGGACCGCCGGCGAGAGGACCGCCCGTCACGCGGCCGGCCACAGGCCCGCTGCCCCTACTGCCGGGATGACATCGACCGGGACGCCGTGAAGTGCCCGAGCTGCGGCGAGTGGGTGGACGACGCCTACCGGCCGAAACCGCCGAAGGCGAAGCGGGGGGTGAGCCGCGGCATCGCCGCCCTGCTCTCGTTCCTGCTCGTGGGGGCCGGCCAGATCGCACAAGGGCGGGTGCTGGCCGGGGTGATGTGGATGTTCTCGGTGCTCATTCTGTACGCCTTCTCGCCGTGCAGCTTCTTCACCACCACCATCGTGGGAATCATCCTGCACGTCGTGTGCATCTTAGACGCCGCCGCCCACGAGTGAGCCGCGGGTAGCCGATCACTTCTTCCCCTTCTTCGGGGCGCTCGCCTTCTTCGCCGGTGCCGGGTCGGGTTCGTCGGCCGGCAACTGGCCCTGCGCGTCCCGCGGCAGCAAGTCGCACACGTCCACCCCGTAGGCCGCCGCCAGCTTGTAGAGCGTGGCGAGCGTGGGGGTTTTATTGTCGCCTTCGAACTTGGAGATGTTCACCCGGTCTACCTCCGACGCCTCGGCAGCTTGCACTTGGGTCAGGCCAGCGGCGACCCGCGCGCCCTTCAACTTCTCGCCCAGCCCAGGCACCGAATCCCGCTTTTGCATGACCACTCCCGAAAATCTCAATGATGCCACTTGACCCCATGAGGTCACTCGGCTACATTGACTTTACAAGACGACCGCCACGCCAGCAAGCCCCGGAGTGTTCACCGATGTTCGCCTTCATCGCCCTGACCGTGCTGGCCACCACGATCATCCCGGCCGTGGTCGCCGTGGTGAAGAAGAGCCGCGAAGCCGAAGCCGGCAGCATGTACGCCCAACGCTAACCAGTCGCACCCCGAACCGGAGTCGCCCAGATGAAAGCATTCCTGGCCCTCGCCGCCAACCTGTTCAGCCTGGCCGCCTGTGTGCTGGCCGCGGCGGTCGGGTCGGAGTTCACGCCGGTGGTGGTTGACGACGCCGCCGCCACGCCGGCCCGCAAGAAGTAACCCGCCCCGACCACTGGCCTTCTCCCCCACCCCCGACCGGAGTCATCGACCATGCCCCGCACGAATGCCTACGGCATCGCCGACCTGTTCGCCCTGGTGTCCCGCCTGCTGGCCCCGCTCGTCGATCCGCTGCGGGCCGAGTTCGCGGTGAAGGCCATCGACCGCCCGCGGCCGACCACCCCGCCGCAACCGACAGCCGACCCGGCGGCGGCCACGCCCGTCAAGCAGAGCGAGCCACTGTTCGTCCGCAAGCCGGCGGGGAAGAAGTGGCGGTACGTCGTGGCACCCACGCACGCTCGGGGCGAGAAGTTCCGCAAGCTGGTGACCGGCCGACGAGTGAAGTACGAACCGTGCCTCTGACCGGCACTTCCCGACCCGACACCCGAACGAGGGCGACCCGATGACGCCGAGTGACCTTCGAGCGGTGGCCGCCACCCTCACCGACCCGATCCACGGCAACGCGGTGGACGCCGTCCACTGGACTGCCGCGGTCCACGGGTTCGACGCCATCGTCCGCCTGGCGGAGTGGGCAGCGGAACACCTGCCTGCGGCCAACTCGACCGCCCGCCCGCCAGGCGGACGGCCGCAAAGCCGCCTGACCCACCCATCACCCTGAAAGGAGATCGACCGTGAACGACTTGCCCGAGGTGAAGCCCGAGCACCTGCCCGCGAAGACCCTGGCGTTCGACCACCTGGAACTCCGCGACTACTTCGCGGCCGCCGCCCTGACCGGCATCCTCGCCAGCCACAGCGGGGAGACCGCGCTGCCCGCCGACGACAAGGCCGCCAAGTGGAGCTACCAGGCGGCCGACGCGATGCTGAAGGAGCGGACCAAACCCGCCGCCTGACCCCACCCCGAACCACCCCACGCCGACACCACGGGCAACGCCCGCCTGGGAGTCCACTCGCCACCCGGAGACCCGCCATGACAGCGACCGCCACCCGCCGCAGCTCGCCCACGTTCGCCCGCTGCCGGCAGGCGATCACCGAGGCCCTCGCCGCCGCCTGCGAACCGCTCCGCCGCAAGACGCTGGTGAAGCAGCTCCGAGAGGGCGACCGACGTCACTCGGCCAGCGTCATCACCAAGACGCTCGCGCGGATGACCCGCACCGGCGAGCTGGTCAACCCGCGGGACGGGGATGGCTACCAGCTCCCGGCCGCCGCCACCGCCGGCGAGCTGCGGCGGGTGGCCTGCCTCGCCCGCCATCTGGCCGACGCCGCCCGGGATGCGGTCTGGGCGATGCCCTGCGACAACGTCGGGCTGGCCGACACCCTCGAGAAGCTCGCCACCCACTCGGCCGCCGTCGCCAACCTGATCCGCTGACACCACCGCCACACCACGGAGACGCCATGAGCAACAGCACCACCACGGGCAAGGCCACGAAGGGCAGAAGAGCCGACGCGACGAAGGCGAGAAGAAGACCCGCCCCGGCGAGCGGCCCGGCCGACCGGGGCGACGAATCGAGCGAACAACCTGGCAAGAAGCCACGACGGTCGAAGTGGAACCGCACCCCGCCGGCCGAGCGGGTGGAGGTCCTCGACGCTGCCGAGGCCGCCGTGCTGCGGTTGGCCGAGGCCCTGTACGGCAAGCGGGGCCGCGGGTGGAAGCGGGCCACCCTCATCATCGTCACCACCCCCGACGACCGCCCCGACTTCGCCATCAGCTTCCCCCGTTGACCCGCTCCGCCCCACCCCGAACCCAGAGAGCCATCAGCATGCCCGCGTTCCCATCGCCCGCCTGGTCGCGGGCCGACAGACGCCGCCGGCGGAACAAGTACCAACGCCACTACCTCGACCTGAAGGAGAAGCTGCGGCAGGCGGTCAAGGCGGCCGGGGAGCTGCTCGCCCGGCCCCACCCCCGGAAGTGCCCGTGCGGGATGTGCCTCCAGGGCAGCAAGAGCGACGTGGCCGCCGTCGCCCAAGTGTGCAGCGTGTTCGAGCCGCTGCTCTGATCGACCTCATCTGTACTTGCGGATCAGTGGAACGATGTACATAGTTGAGACACCACCGGCGGCCGCGGGAGTAGCTACCCGCGGAAGGCCTCACCCGACCCGACGCGGCTCCTCTGGCCGCTCGACCGGGTGGGGCCGCCGCCGGGCGGTCGAATCAGAGGAGCCGCATCATGCTGTTGAACAACTCCGTCGGTGAACTTGAACTCGCCCGCCGCTGGCTGGCTGGCCGACTCGCCACCAGCTTCACGACCAACGCCGAGGCCAATCAGCCGCGGCTTTTGGCGATCTGGGCTTCGGATTTCATGGCCTACTTGGCGACCATCGGAGCAGACCCGGTGGCGACGCACGACGACTGCGAGCGTCAGGGCTGGATCGGGGCTTTCACACTCGTGTACCAGCTCCGTGCCCTGGGTCCAGGCGACCCGCCCGGCCGTGCCCTTCGCCTCCCGTCGGTCATGGATCTGGGCGGCAGCACGACGACCGCCGCCCATCTTCTACGGACGGCGCCTGCGGCGTTGCTGGTGGCGCTGGCCGGTCTCGGGGAGGTGCTCGGGCGGCACCGGGTGGTGGTCGTCACCGAGGGTGTGTTCGACCGCACCGCGGCGACAGGCCGAACAGCCCCGCCCCCGCCATCACCAACCGAGCCGGACGGCCCATTCGACACACGGCGAGACGGCGAGCGGGTGTTCGGCCTGAGGGTCAACGGGGACGAGACCGAGTTCGCCTCCGACGAGGAGGCCGTGTTCAACGCCATCGTGGCGATGTGGCCCGCCGACCCATCATCTCCCCCGCGTCCCATCGACGGGCCGGGGGGCTTGATCGAGGCCCTGGGCACCGGGGCGGGTGAGAAGCGGTGGGCCTACAACCTCGCCCACAAGAGCCGAACCCCTTGTAGGCGAGCGGGCCTCGGGTGTCACCTGGCGACTGACCACTCCCGCGCCCCGACTGCGATGATGTGGGTGCCGTTCGGTGGCATTTCCGGAAATGCCAGGGATGAAGAAATGGCTTAAATCTAGGGGAAAAGTGGCATCTTGGATATGCCACCGAAGATGCCATCACGGGCGGGGGAAGGTGAGTACGGTGTGGGTGTGCCCAGCCCCGCCGAGACCCTCGCATGACCCTGCTGCTGCCGACGCTGGCCGAGGCGCCGGGTCTGATCCCCGACCCGACCACCGTCCGCCGGATGATCGGCTACCGTGAGACCGAGCTGTCCCTCCTCCGCCGCCTGCTGGTCGTGTCGGAGGACACCGCCCGCATCAAGCGATCGGCGGCCTCTGTTGAGATCCTGACCCCGACCGCCACCCAGAGCACCACCGATGTCCGCTGAATCCCTCAGCGCGGCCGCGGTGCCGCACGTCCACGCCGACCTGGTGGCCGCCTTCCGCTCCGTGTTGGCCGAGGTGGGGGCCGTCGAGCCGATCGCGGTGGACGAACGCGAGGCCGCTCGTCTGCTGAGCTGCTCGCCGAAGACCGTCGCCCGCATCCCGGACGACCAGATCGGGCGGTTGAGGATCGGCGAGGGCGGGCGTTCGGTCAGGTACTTGGTGGCGAGCTTGCGGCAGTACGCCGAGACGTTGGCCGGGAAGCCAGTGGGGAAGTGAACCCAGAAACACCGCGAGCCACCCGGACCAGGGGCGGCTCGAAGTGCGGTGACAGCGGGCCTGTCACACGGAGTATCAGCATGAGAAGTTTACCCAACCCGCCCGGCGGTTTCAAGCCGCCGAAGATCATCACCTCCCAGGTGCACCGGGCGGTGGCGATCGCCTTCTCCCGCGACCTCGCCGCGGGGCGAGTGGCCGGCGCCCCGGCCGGCAGTCGGCTGGAGACGAGCGACCTGCACGGGGCGGAAATCGTTGTGCCGCACGGTGGGCGGCGGCCTGTGTCGTCGTGGTGGGGCCGGGCGGTGCTGATGGGCTGGCTGGACCGCCCGGCCGCTTGCCCGTTGGAACGCGCGATGCAGTTGGTCAACCCTGACGCCCAAGTGAACCGCAAGCTCGTGGAGGGTGTTGTGGACTGGCTCGTAGCCGAAGTTTGGACGGCGGCCACACCGCCGGTCAAGACGGAGGGTAACTGATGCCCCCCACCCGGAACCAGATGCCGCCGACGGGCGACGCGCTGGCGGATGCGGCCGAGCTGTACACCCGGTTCGGCCTGCCGGTGATCCGGCTCCACTACCCGAAGGGCGACGGCACCTGTAGCTGCGGGAAGCCGGCGTACTGGAAGGGGGAGCGGCCGAGCACGGGGAAACACCCGGACATGGGGGCCGCCTGGCAGACGAAGGCGACCACCGACCCGAAGGCCGCCAGGGCACTGTTCGCCGGCCGCCGGCACGCGAACATCGGCGTGAGCTGCCCCCACGCCAGCGGGCTGGTGATGCTGGACGTGGACACCGAGTACGGGCACGAACTGATCGGCAAGCTGTTCGGCAACCTGCCGCCCACGCCGGCATTCCGCACCGGCCGCGGGTTTCGGTACGTCTTCCGCAACACGTCGGGGGTGAAGCTGGCCGAGCGGTCGGAGAAGAACTGCGACCCGGTGACGGGCGAGGAGCTGCCCACCGAGGCGTTCGGCGTGCTTGTGGGCGACGGGGTGCAAACGGCGATGCCGCCGAGCCTGCACCACCTGGGCACGCGATACGAGTGGTTGCCCGGTCGCGGTCTGGAAGACCTGCCCATCGCCGACGCCCCGCCCGAGCTGATCGAGTACGCGGCCGAGGTGACCAAGGCGGACCGCGAGGCGACCCGCCCGCCCGACAAGCCCGAGGGCGACGGCCTCCCGCCGTGGACCGATTTCAACCGGCGGGCCGACTTCCTGGCCGTCCTGCTCGGGGACGGGTGGACGGTCTGCCACAAGAAGGCCGGCGGGGATACTTACCTCACCCGACCCGGAAAGGCCGGCGGGGTGAGCGCCAGCCTGGGCCTGATCAAGTGGGGGGACGGCACCCCGGCGCTGTTCAGCTTCTCCACGTCCGTACCCGGTATCGAGGCCCGCAAGCCGGCCGACCTGTACGGGTACGTCGCCCGCACCAAGTACCGGGGCGACCTGTCGGCGTGTGCGAAGGCGCTGCGGGGCGGCGAGTACGACGGCACGCGGTACGGCGCGCCGGGGGCAGCCCCTCCCCCTCGCCGGGCGGCGGACGCGAGCGGCGGGACCGACAACCGGGTGGTGATCCTCCTCGACACGGACGAGCACCGGGTGAACGACCAGGTGGGCGCCGAGCTGGCCCGCGACCCCGGCCTGTACACCCGCGGCGGACAGATCGTGCAGGTGGTGGAGGCCGAGGACAGTCCGGCCGACGTGGTTCGCCGCCCGACCGGCGCCCCGATCGTCCGGGCGGTCACCAAGCCGGTCCTCCGCCACCACATCAGTTTCCGCTGCCGGTTCGAGCGGGTGAGGAGGACGAACGAGGGCGACGAGATCCGCATCCCGGCCCACCCGCCGGGGTGGAACGTGGACACCACCCACGCGTTCGGCGGCAGCGGGTTCCGCCCGCTCGTCGGGCTGGCCACCCACCCCATGCTGCTCGCCGGCGGGAAGATCCTCGCCGCCAACGGGTACGACCGCGGGTCGGGACTGCTCGCGTGCATGCCGCCGGGCCTGGCGGTGAGCGTCCCGGACGCCCCCACGCGCAAACAGGTGGCCGCGGCGGTGGCCACACTGTTCGACGTGCTCGCCGACTTCCCGTTCGAGACCCCGGCCCACCGCTCGGCCATCCTCGCCGGCCTGCTCACCCCGCTGGCCTACTACGCCTTCGAGGGGCCGGCCCCGCTGTTCCTGATCGACGGCAACATCCGCGGGGTGGGCAAGGGGCTGCTGGCCGACGTGCTGGCCATCATCCTGACCGGCCGGCGGTTCAGCGTGATGAGCTACACCCACGACCAGGACGAGCTGCGGAAGCGGATCACCACCCTGGCGATCGAGGCCGAGCGGCTGGTTCTGCTCGACAACCTGACCGGGGCGTTCGGGAACGGAGTGTTGGACGCCGCCCTCACATCCGACCGCTGGAAGGACCGGCTGCTCGGCTCGAACGCCGGGTACGACGGCCCGCTCCACGTGTGCTGGTACGCCACCGGGAACAACGTGCAACTGGTGGGCGACACCGCCCGCCGCATCTGCCCGGCCCGGCTGGAGTCGCCCGAGGAGCGGCCGGAGGCGAAGGACGGGTTCCGCTACCCGAACCTCCGCGAGCATGTGCGGGCGAACCGCGGCAAGCTGCTGTCGGCGGCGCTCACCATCCTCCGCGGGTGGACCGTGGCCGATCGCCCGCGGCACGGGCTGAAGGCGTGGGGCAGTTTCGAGGGCTGGTCAAGGGTGGTGCGGGAGGCCCTGGTGTTCGCCGGCCTGCCCGACCCGGCCGGCACGCGGGAGGCCCTCCAGACCTCTTCCGACCGGGAGGCGCTGTGCATGGAGGTGATCGTCTCGCACCTGAACACGTTCGACACCAGCGACAACCGCCGCGGGGTGACGGCGACCGACGTGGTGAAGAAGCTGCGGGAGGCGGGCGGGTTCCAGTCGGACAGGGACGCGGAGATGCAGTCGGCGATCGAGGAGCTGTGCGGGCGGCTGGACTCACGGCTGCTCGGGTACAAGTTCCGGTCGTTCAAGCGGCGGAACTTCAACGGGCTGATGCTCGACATGGCGGGCGAGGACCGGATGAAGGGCAACCGCTGGCGGGCGGTGCCGGTGGGGTCGAACTTCCACCGCTGCAACCAGCCGGACGCGGGTGATGCGGGTGATGCGGGTCATGTTTCCCCCTGGGGAAAAACTCCGACCGGCGATCAGGCGGTTCCCCACGCGGGTGATGCGGGTGATGCGGGTCATGTTCCGGCCCAGCTCAAAAATCCGAATCACACGACACCGGAACGAGCGAGCCGAAGAAGGGACAAGCCGACCGCCGGCCCCGACCCGGTGACCGACACCGCCGCCCTCGTCACCGCCGTCCGTAAGGCCGGGTGGACGGTCGCTCAGGCGGTGGCGTGGCTCGAAGGGCAGGACGAGTTCGTGCCGGGGTCCGACCTGGCCGGCACCCACGGCGGGCAGCGGCGGAAACTGCTCGACCACATCGCCACCCACTCCCCGCCGTCGTCCCGCCAGTGACGACGGCGGGCGGGCGGGTGAGCCGAACGACTGACCGAGACGACGGGCAGCAACACGCGGGGTGTGAACGTCCGCACCTCGCACCAACCACCGGGGCGGCACACGCCGCCCCACCATACGGAGTTGACCATGACGAAGACCACCACCGAGGCCCCGACCAAGGCCGACCCGGACGAACTGCTGAGCGAGTTGGAGCGGCATGAGTCGGACGCCCGCGAAGCCTACGAACGGCTTGTGCGGCGGGTGGGCAAAGGCCAGGCCGTCGCACCCGACGACGCCAAGGCGATCATCCGTGCCGCGGGTGAGACGCCCGCCGCCTTCCGTGACGCCGTCGAAGTCATCCGCCAGCGACGCCGGGAGGATGAGGAACTGGCCCACCTGCCGGAACTGGAAGTCAACTTTGTCGCCGCCCGTGACGCGGCGGCCGCGAAGCGAGCGGAGATCCGTCAGGCGGTCGAGGCGTTGAACGCCGGGTTGACGGCATTCGTTGTCGCCGAAGACAGGGCGGAACGCGAGTTGGCCGCGCTCCGCGGTCGTGAGCGGGAGATCCTGGCACGCCGCAACCACGAACGGAAGGCGGAAGAGGAGAAGGACCGGAGGGAGTGGGAGAAGATGATCGGGCGGCAGGAATGACCCAAGTGCGGGGATCACCCATCCCCGCTCTCGACCCACTAACCACCCAACACGACCGAGAACGCCATGCCCGCCTCCGACCCCGCCCTCGCCGCGTTCGTGGCCGACCTCGACAGCTTCGCCGCCGTGATGGGCGGCCGGGACGCCGTGCCCACTCGCCCGGCCGCCCCGTCCCTCCTCAACCTGAGCCGTTCACTCCCGTGGCCGTCCGCCGTCGGCATCCACGAGGCCGGTCATGGTGTTGTGGGCGTGCTGCTCGCCCGCCCGTTCATCGCCATTATCCGGGATGCCGACGGCGGCCAGATGCTCGGCTGCGGGGAACTCGTGACGGCCGAGGATCTGGTCGGGGAGTCTGCCGTGACGGTGGGCGGTGCAGTCGCCGAATTCTTCTTCGCCTACTCGCTCGCCGACCGCAACCGCGACGAGGTGTACCAGCACTTGTCAGACGGTGACCAGAAGTGCCTCGTGAGCTGCATCAAGCTGTTCGCGCAGAGCCACCAGGGGGGCGAGTGGCGGTGTCCGCTCGGGGTGGCGGCGGTCGCCCTCGCCCGCCCCGGGGCGAGGGCGGCGGTAATGGCCGTCGCCCGCCTGCTCGACCACCGCGGCAAGCTGACCGAGGCCGAGGTGATTCAAGTGGTGCGTGACGCCCAGAAGGAAGACGCCGAAACCGCCCCCAGCCAGTAGCCCGCCCGACGCACCAGACGCCGCACGGGGCACGAGCACGACGATGACCTGGTGGGCAACGCCGATTACATGATCGAGCGAACGTAGGCGAAACTGGTGAGGCTCAGTGCAAACTAACTCGATCGATCCGTGCTGCTCTTCGTCGTGTGGTCAGCCGTCACGAAGCACGGGAAGAACCTACGCCGAGGTGGCGGGCGACGCCAGAATCCTGACCCCCGCGACGCTCTGACATCGGCTCTGGTCAACGCGATAGGTTCTTCCGGGCGAATGACGCGGCAGGGTGATGAACGAAGAGCGCTGCGGTTGGTTTTTGTTTTCCCTCACTCTTGAATGTTGCTCCAACAGATGACCGAAACGGGCGAATTGCGTGGGCGGCAGAGCGAAAGCGACGTGTGGGACGTTTTGCTCACCCGCTGGCTTGCGTCACTTCCGGACGCCGGTTGGGAGGGGCCAGTGCTCGCCCTGGAACTGGTGCTGGCGAGCGTCGCCGTAGCCCACCGGGATCTGAGGCACAGGTACTCCATCCCATCCGGGACCGGCCTCGGGCGGCGGATGAGCGATTCCAAACACATCCTCGCCCGCTCGGGGTGGGCGGTGCGGATCAAGCGGAGCCGGTTGACGGGGCGGACGTTCGTGTTCGAGAAGTTGAAGTCGGACCAATGACACCGGGCCATCAGGCCCATCACCACACCGGAGACCGAGATGACCGCAACGACTGAGACGACGAAGCCCGAAACGTTGATCACCGACGCCGCCGGCAAGCGGTGGGAGCTGGTGCTGACCGTCGCCCAGTTCAAGCCGCTGGAGAAGCTGCTCGGGCACCACCCCCGGTTGCTCGTGACGGAACCCTCCCACCTCGTGACACTGCTGGCCGACGCCGACCTCCTGGTGAAGGTCACCCACGCCCTGCTGCCGCCGGTGGCGGTCGCCATCCCCCAGGTGCCGCTCGACGTGTTCTCCGCCCACCTGGACGCCGACGCCCTCGACCAGGCGGCCGAGGCGATCATCCGCCTGACGTGCGGGTTCTTCGCCCCCCGCGGGCGGGGGGGCGACGTGGCCGAAGCGATCATCGGCACACTCAAGCGGGCCGGGGAGAAGGCGGCCGCGGTGGAGGTCGAACCCATCGCGACGGAGGCAGTGCCAGCGGCAGCGTAACGACCGACACCACCCCCGGCACGCCGCCGGGGGTTCGTTCACTGGCATCGAACTCGGAGGAACATCATGGCACTCGGAGAGGGCGGCGGTGGCGGCAGTTCGAAAGGCGTGCGGGCTGGCGCTGCCTACGTCGAGCTGAACGGGAAGGACAACCTGTCGGGCTTCCTCGACAAGATGAAGGCGAAGATTGCCAGGGCGATGCAGATCATGGCGGGGGCGGCAGTGGTCGGCATCGGCGCCGCGATCGGCGGGCTGAACGTGTTCGCCTCGACGGCCGACGACCTGACGAAGATGCGGGATGCGATCAAGGCGATGGGGATGAGCGCCACCGGCGGGAGCGGCCTGCTCGGGGTGCTCAACCAGTTCAGCGACCTCGGCGAGAACGTGGAGGGTCTGACCCAGTTCAGTCAGAAGGTGGAGGACGCGCTGAAGGGGGTGGGCGGAGCCGGGGGCGAAGCGGCCAAACTGTTCGACGGGTTGGGCGTCTCCGCCAATGACCTGATCGACCTGCCACTCGACGAGAAGTTCCTGAAGGTCCACGAGGCCATCCGGGAATTGCCCCAAGCGCAGCAGCAGTTCAAGCTGAGCATGTTAGGCGGCACGGACAGCATGAAGAAGTGGTTGCCGCTGTTGAGCATGTCGAACGCCGAGCTGCGGGAGCAGGCCAAGAACCTGGCGTTCGGGGCGGCCGAGATGGAGGAGGCGGCCGAGGCGAGCAAGGCCATGCGGACGGCGGGGGCGGCGGTCAACCGCGTCTGGCAGCAGACGGTCATCATGCTCGCCCCGGCGGTGCGGGACATGGCCAACGGGCTCACCGAGGCGATGAAGCCGGTGGTGGAGTGGATGAAGGGGCGGACCCTCACCCACCTGTGGGACGAGGGGGTGGCCCGGTTCAACTTGGGGTTCGAGGAGGTGAAGCAGTACGGGCTGGAGACGTGGCTCTCGATCTCCGGCCGGGCGGAAGACATGTGGTACGACGTGGAGGCGACGGCCAAGGTGGCGTTCATCGAGCTGACCCACTGGCTTCAAGACCTGTTCAGCGGGCCGAACATCTGGAGCGGGCTGACGGTCGGCCTCGCCGTGCAGATGAACGCCGTCGGCAAGCTGTTCAACTCCGCGATGACGGGGATGGCGGTGCAGGCCGTGAACAAGCTCGGCAAGGTCGGCGAGGCAATGGCCAACCCGCTGAAGGCGGCGGGGATCGCCGCAATCCTCATGGCCGCTCCGGGGGCGGCCCCCCTCCTGGCGGGCGACGAGATCAAGAAGGCGATGGACGGGGCGAACGCCGAGATGAAGCGGCAGATGGAAGAGCAGGCGCGGGCGGCCAAGGAGACGCTTGAGAAGGGCAAGGGCGGGGCGTTGCAAGAGGCTGAGGACAAGAAGGCTGAGGCCGCCGCCCGGCGGGAGCTGCAACTGCTCAAGGGGAAGGCCGGGGTGGACGCCCGGCGGGTGGAGTTGAACGCCACCCTCGCCCGGATCGAGGAGGAGCGGAAGCGGCGGCGGGGGAACGACTGGAGGGACATCGAGATCAACTTCGGCCCACGGGGGGACGACATGATGGCCAAGATCGGCCGGGCAATGGGCACCTTCGGCGCCGGCTCGTTCCTCACCCAGGGGTACGGCGTGCAGTCGGCGGACAACCCGGTGAAGAAGATGGTGGACGAACAGAAGAAGACGGTGGCGAAGCTCGGCGATGTCGTGGACGCGATCAAGAGGATCGACGTGATACCCAAGATCAGGTGAGGAAGGTGAGACCATCGCCGCCCTTCCACCCCGCCGGTTGCCCCATGACCGAAGCTGCCTTCCTGTCCGCCCTCGCCGAGGTGCGGCCTCTGCTCTGGCGACACGCCTACCGGCTGACCCGTCCGCGGGTGGTGTCGGCCGAGGATCTGGTGCAACACGCCTTGGCGGTTGTGTGGGCCAATCGCGGCAAGGCGGCAGACCACCCCAACCCGAGCGGGTGGCTCGCCCAGGCGGGCAAGTGGGCGATGATCCGCCACGCCGCGGGGCAGACCCGACACCGGACGGCCGAGCTGGAGAGCCACCCGGCCGCCTTCGCCCTCTCCACCACCGACCCCGCCCCTGACGAGTTCGACGCCCTGGTCGGGCTGCTGTCGCCCGCCGCCGGCGAGCTGGTGCGGCGGCGGTTCCACGACGGGTGCGAGTTCGCCGAGCTGGCGGCCGACGCCGGCATCACCACCGACGGCGTGCGTTACCGACTGAACGTCGCCCTCGACCACCTCCGCGCTGCCCTCGGCGGGTAGCTGTCCAAGAGCATCACCAACTACACACCGTCGGCTGGCGTTCACCCGCCGGCCGTTGTACCCTCACGCACCCGGAGTACCTTGCATGGCCTCATTGAGCAAAGACGCGAACGGCACGTTCCGTCTTCACGTCATCGTGAACGGCAGGCGGAAGCCCATCCGCCTCGGCAAACTCACGAAGAAGGCGGCGGACGCCGTCCGGCTGCGGGTAGAGAACCTCGCCGCGGCGGTGTCGTCGGGGTTGGCCATCGACCCGGAAACTGCCGCGTGGATCAGCACCATCGGCGACGACCTGGCCGCCAAGCTGGCGAAGGCCCGGCTGATGCCGGGGCGGATGAAGGCGGTCACCACCGGCGACTTCCTGAAGCAGTGGTTGGCCGCGAAGGAGGCGGCCGGCTACGAGGCCTCATCCCTGATCGCCTACGGCCAGTCGGCCGGCGAGCTGTCCGCCCTCTACCCCACCCGCCCGCTGCCGTCCCTCACCCACACCGACGGCGAGGGCATGCGCGAGGCGATGAAGGCCCGCGGTCTGAAGTCGTCCACCGTCCACAAGCGGCTCAGTCAGGTGCGGGGGATGCTGGAAGACGCGGTGCGGCTCGGGCACATCACCACCAACCCGTTCAAACACGTCCGCAGCCGACCCGGCGACCCGTCCGAGCGCCGGGCGTACATCCCGGTGGCCGACACCCTGCGGGTGATCGACCACTGCCCGAACGTGTGGTGGAAGCTGATGGTGGCGCTCGCCCGCTTCGACGGGTTGCGGACGCCGAGTGAGACGTTCTCGCTCAACTGGGGGTGCGTGGACTGGGAGCAGGAGCGGCTGACGGTGATCTCGCCGAAGGGGGCGGTGGCGGGGAAGGGGCACCGCATCATCCCGCTGTTCACGCTCATCCGCCCGCACATGGAAGCCGCCTTCGACCACGCCGAGGAGGGGAGTGAGTTCGTGTTCCCCGACCGCTACCGGAAGCGGGCAAGGGGCAAGCGGCGGTGGGCGGGGGCGAACTTCCGGACGACGTTGCAGAAGGTGATCGTGAAGGCCGGGGTGAACCCGTGGCCGCGACTGTGGCACAACCTGCGGGCGAGCTGCGAGAGCGACCTGGCCGCCGCGTTCCCCCTGGCCACCGTCACCAAGTGGCTGGGGAACACGCCGTCGATCGCCCTCCGCCACTACATCGACCCGACCGACGCGTCGTTCGCGCAGGCCGCCGGTTGGATGCCGGGCGGCGCACCGGCGGCGCACTTTGCGGCGCACCCAGGAGCGAACGGGAAGGGACGGGAGAGGACATCGCCGGACCCGGAAGGAAAGCCGGTGAGCGGAGTGGCTGAAATCCTAGCGGCTTGTCCGCTCGGGGGTGTTCACGTCCGTTCAGGGGTGGACGTATGCGGTGCCCACACCTGTTCAGTCGAAATGGGGCGATTGGACCCGCCGGGAATCGAACCCGGATCACCGCCATGCCATAGCGGGGTCATCCCGTTAGACCACAGGCCCTTCGTTGAAGTGCGGAATGCGGAGTGCGGAACTCGGAATGAAATCCGGCACCGCCTTCTACACCAGCACCGAGTGGAACGGCCGGGAGTCGAACCCGGATCTTCTGTTTGCAAGACAGACGCCTAGACCGCTAGACGACGCGCCCCGTGTTGGAAGGTCGGCCGAGGAGTGGGTCTGCGGTCATTCCGCATTCCCCATTCCGCGTTCCGCAATTCCAAGTGACCGGGGTGGGAGTCGAACCCACACCCATCAGGCTCTCAACCTGACCCCTCTACCAGTTGGGGTACCCGGTCGTAGTGTTCTGCTCGCTCCGCGAGCGGCGACCCGCTCCCGCTCGCGGAGCGAGCAGAACACGGGCGAGTTGCAGACCCGGGAGTCGAACCCGGCCTCCAGGCTTATGAGACCCGAACGGGCACCCGCCCGCCTGCAATGTGGTCCACTCGCTCCGCGAGTGGGTTCGGGTGACCGCTCGCGGAGCGAGCAGAGCACGCCGAGTCGCACGCCCCGGACTCGAACCGGGCCGCCGAGATCATGACTCTCGGCCGGGCGCCTGCCCGCGTGCAATCGAGTAGTGACGGAGGGAGTCGAACCCACACTTCGCAGTTCCTGAGACTGCGGCCTCTACCAGTTGGGCTACGTCACTGTGATCGAATGCGGAACTCGGAACTCGGAGTGCGGAATGAAGGCGGTCTTCCATTCCGCATTCCGCACTCCGCGTTCCGCATTCCATTGACCCGTGCGGGAATCGAACCCGCGTTACCAGCGTGAGAGGCTGGCGTCCTGTGCCGCTAGACGAACGGGCCTTGGTCGAATGCGGAGTGC
The DNA here is from genome assembly GCA_031387445.1 of Planctomycetia bacterium. Lineage (GTDB taxonomy): Bacteria > Planctomycetota > Planctomycetia > Gemmatales > Gemmataceae > JALHQU01. Next base: position 2,061 of record JANNDF010000214.1, on the reverse strand, counting down.
GGAACTCGGAATGCGGAGTGAAGTCTTTTCATTCCGCATTCGAGTGCGTCGGGCAGGGATCGAACCTGCCATGCCCGAAGGCTCCGGGGTTACAGTCCGGTGGCACGCCGTTGTGCCGTCCGACGCATGTGCTTCCGAGTGACACGGGTGGGAGTCGAACCCACACCCCTCCCGGTTTAAGCGGGAGCGCTCTACCGGTTGGCGCACCGTGTCACTTCATCCAGCGCCCCTGATGGGATTTGAACCCACGATCTCCACCGTGACAGGGTGGCGAGCACTCCTGGCTGCTCTGCAAGGGCGTGTTGTGCATTGCGGAATGCGGAGTGTGAATTGCGGAATGTAAGGACCGTTCCTCTTGGCATCATTCCGCACTCCGCATTCCACACTCCGCATTCGAGAGAGCGCCCGGCGGGAGTCGAACCCGCTCATCCGCCTTGGCAAAGCGGCAGGCCAGCCGTTACATCACGGGCGCGTTGTGTCGTCTGTCAGCCAAGCCCCAGGCAGGAGTCGAACCTGCGCGGCCGTGCTACCAACACGGCAGGCTGCCGTTACATCACAGGGGCGAATCGCAGTGTCCCCGCCAGGAATCGAACCTGGTCCACGACCTTCGGAGAGTCGTGTGCGACCGGCACACTCCGAGGACTTCTGTAGCCGGGGTCTGTGACCCCGGTCCGGCCTCACAGAGGCCGGCTACAGTTGAGAGCACCCGGCGGGGGTTGAACCCGCGACTCCGGTTTGGAAGACCGGCGCGTTCCCGGCTACGCCACAAGTGCTTGGAGTGAGGCCCGTGGGAGTCGAACCCACAACACCCGGTTTAAGAGACCGGTGCGCTACCAGTTGCGCCAGAGCCTCGCAGTTCCAACGAGTCACCCGTGGGGGAATCGAACCCCCACCTCCGGATTGAAAGCCCGGCGTTCTCGCCGTTAGACCAACGGGTGATGCTGTTTTGAGTGCGACCACAAAACGAAACCGGCCGGGGTGTTACCCCCGGCCGGCGTGGTTCGCCCGGTCCCGGCTGGGGGTTATGTGAGGCCGTTCCGTTCGCCCGCGACGGCGTACCGCTTCGCCGCGGCATCGAGCCGTAGCTCGCTCCCGCTCAACCGGCTTTCACCGGTCAGTTGGCGTTGTTCGGTACTGGGATATCGCAGGGTCATTGCAACACGGACACGGTTTGATGGTTTCGGGTTCGGCGTCCGCCCCGGCTCGTCACCGCGGCGTCCGCTGCACACCCACATAGACGCGGGTGGCTGCAATATGGTTCGCAGAACACAGCCATTTCTTGCGCGGAGAATTGGTCACTTCAGCAGGTACGCGAACGGCCCCCGCCAGCCCTTCGGCACGTCGGCGGTCAGCGTGATCGGTTCGTTCTTGGTCGGGTGAAGGAACGAGATGCTGCGGGCGTGCAACCCGACGGCGTGCCCGAACGGCCGGCTCGCCCCGTACTTCATGTCGCCGAACACCGGGCACCCGCGGCTGGCGAGTTGCACGCGGAGTTGGTGCTTGCGGCCGCTCTGCGGGCGGAGCTCGAGCAGCATCAGCCCGCCGTGCGTCGCCTTCACCTGGAAGTGCGTGCGGGCCGGCTTCGCGTCGGGCGTGTTCGGCGGAACCACGATCACCTTGTGGTTCGGGTCGTCATGCAGCAGCCAGTCGTCGAGCGTGCCCCACTGCTTGCCGAACGCCGGCGGCACTTCCCCGCCCGCCATCTCCCCCACCGCCCAATAGGTCTTCTCAATGGCGTTCTCGCGAAACTGCTCGCTCAGGCGGGCGGCGGCCTTGCTGGTGCGGGCGAACAGCAACACGCCGGAGGTGGGCTTGTCCAACCGATGCACCACGCCGAGGAACACGTTGCCCGGCTTGGCGTACTTCTCTTTCAGGTAGGCTTTCACCAACTGATCGACGGTCTCGTCGCTGCCGTCGAAATGAGCCGACGACCACCCCGCCGGCTTGTTCACGGCGACGACGTGGTTGTCCTCGTACAGCACGTCCAGCAGCTCGGCGAAGGAACTCATGACCCATTCCGTAGGGTGGGTCCAGCGGGCGCGTCGCCCGCGCCGACCCACG
>JANNDF010000168.1:0-3001 GCA_031387445.1 Planctomycetia bacterium | reverse complement strand
CCTCCCCCTCAAGGGGGGAGGTGGGTGGTTGGCCTCCACCGCTCCCTGGCGGTCGCGGCTCGTCCGACCGGCTCCCCATCATGGACCTCCCGCAATTCCAGTCCGGCCTCGGCACCGTGTGGGCCGACCTCCGCGAGTTCCTCGCCGGGGTGAAGTTCGCCCGGCCGGGGCTGCTCTGGCTGTCGCTGCTGCCCATCTTGCTGGCGGTGCTGGCGTTCGTCGCCGAGTGGCGGAAGCGGAAGGCGGTGGTGGCGTTCGGCCGCCCGGCGGCGGTGGCCGGGTTGCACACGCTGCGGCCGGGGCGTCAGTGGCTCGCCCGCTTCCTGCTCGGGTTCGGGTGGACGACGCTGGTACTGGCGGTGGCCGGCCCGCGGTGGGGCAAGGGGGCGGACGGCGGCACGGCGGTCGGCCGCGACATGATCGTGGTGATCGACCTGAGCCGCAGCATGCAGGCGACCGACCTGAGCAAGTCGGGCACGCGGTGGCAGGCGGCGCTCGACGCGGTGCGGGAACTGATCGCCACCTGTCGGCGGCACGGCGGGCACCGCATCGGCATCGTGGTGTTCGCCACCCGCCCCATGCTGTTCGTCCCGCTCACCACCGACTCCACGCACCTCGAACAGAAGTTGCTCGACCTGGACGGCGAACGTCCGCCGCACGGGGTTCGTCCGCTCGACGACTCCATCCCGTCGGGCACCCGCATCGGGTCAGCCCTCAAACTGGCCGTCGCCAGCCACGACCCCCGCTTCACCGGCGCCCAGGATGTCATCCTGTTTTCCGACGCCGACGACCCCGAACCGGATCAGGAGTGGGCGAGTGGTGTGACCGCCGCCCGCAACGCCGGCATCCCCGTGCATGTGGTCGGCCTCGGCGACCCGATCAACACGCACCTGCTACACCTGAAGACCCGCGGGGAAGAGGTGGTCGAAACGCGGCTGGTGGAGGAGGTGGCGAAGGAAATCGCCGCCGAGGGCCGCGGGGCGTACCTGCCCGCCCGCCGTGACCCGCCCGACATGGCCACGTTCTTCCGCACGCGGATCGAACCGCTCCCCCCCCGCCCGCTCGACGACGACCCGACCACGCAGTTGCAAGACCGTAGCGTGTGGTTCTACCTGGCCGCCGTGCTGCTGCTCGGACTGGGGTGGGTGCGGGAGCGGTGAGGTCTGATAGGGTGGGTCGCTCTCGCCGAGAGCGACATCTGGAACCGGCTCTCGGCGAGAGCCGGCCACCCTAATGACGGTTGCACCCCGCACTTCCTCCGCGTACACTCCGTTTTCAGTCGCCTCCGCCGGCTCTCTCTCCCCCCTCACCTCCGAGGTCCGTATGAGCGTGTTCTCCCGCCGCGAGTTCATCCACCGCTCCGCCATCCTGGGCGCGGCCTCCGCCGCCATCGGCGTCCCCACCCTCCGCGCCGCCGACGAGCCGACCAAGAAAGGCTCCGCCAACGACCGCCTGCGGGTGGCCGTGGTGGGCGTGAACGGCCGCGGCATGTCGCACATCACCGGGTTCACCGACAAGGCGGTGAACTGCGAGATCGTCGCCCTGTGCGACGCCGACGAGGGCGTCATCGGCAAGGGCATGACGGCCGTGCAGAAGGCGCAAGGGGCCGAGCCGAAGTACGTCAAGGACTTCCGCAAGCTGCTCGACGACAAGACCATCGACGTGATCAGCATCGCCACCCCGAACCACTGGCACGCGACCATGGCCGTGTGGGCCATGAAGGCGGGCAAGCAGGTGTACTGCGAGAAGCCGGCCACGCACAACGTGCACGAAGGCCGGCTGATGGCCGACGCGATGGCCAGCACCAAGACGGTGTGTCAGGTGGGCACGCAGAGCCGGAGTAATCCGGGGATGCGGGACGCCGTCAAGTACCTGCACGACGGCAAGCTCGGCAAGGTGCAACTGGCCTACGGCACCTGCTACAAGCCCCGCAAGAGCATCGGCAAGGTGGACAAGCCGACCGACCCGCCGAAGACGATGGACTACGACCTGTGGTGCGGGCCGGCGGCCAAGCTGCCCGTCACCCGCGGCAAGCTGCACTACGACTGGCACTGGACGTGGGAGTACGGGAACGGCGACTTCGGCAACCAGGGCGTGCATGAGGCCGACAAGGCCCGCTGGGGGCTGGGCGCGAAGGGGCTGCCCAAGTGGGTGGTGAGCGTCGGCGGGCGGTTCGGGTACGTGGACGACGGCGAGACCCCGAACACCATGCTCTGCCTGTACCAGTACGAGGCCGGGCCGCTCATGTTCGAGACCCGCGGGCTGGAGACGAAGGACATCATGGGCACGAAGGTGGGGAACATCTGGTTCTGCGAGAACGGCTACCTGGTGTGCCCGAGCTACAGCGGCGGGGCGGCCTACGACAAGGACGGCAAGGAGTTGGCCAAGTTCGGCGGCGGCGGCGACCAGCACCACTACCGCAACTTCGTGGACGCGATCCGGGCGGCCGACGCGACCAAGCTGAACTGCCCGCCGGAAGAGGGGCACGCGAGCGCGGCCGTCTGCCACCTGGGGAACATCAGCTACCGCATGGGCAAGGCGGGCGCCATGGCCGACGCCGTCACCTGCTTCGACGGCGACAAGAAGGCCGGCGAGGCGTTCGCCCGCATGAAGGACCACATCACGGACAACAAGGTGGACCTGAAGGACGCCAAGGGCATGATCGGGGCGAAGATCACCCTCGACCCGAAGACGGAGAAGATCACCGACGTGGCCGACGGCGGGGACAAGGCGAAGGCCAACGCCATGCTCTTCCGCGAGTACCGCAAGGGGTTCGACATCCAGAAGGGGGCGTAGAGGACCTGAACGCCGATCCGCTGGAGTTCGGCGCTGTAATGCCCGGCGTGCACGAGATTCTCGGGTACGAATACAACGTGATACCCGAAGGACTTGAGGATGCGCAAATATTGATACGTGTCCATGGAACCCGAATCACGATCGGGCGTGGGTGTGCGCGCGTCGATGACGAGGATGGTTCCCTTGCTGCCGCGATGGATCGGCA
>JANNDF010000108.1:0-9298 GCA_031387445.1 Planctomycetia bacterium | reverse complement strand
GTGGGGGGGGCTAAGCCTTGCGGGCATTCTATGGTCACCGGGGGGCGTGACCCGCCTCGGTCATGGGCACCCCGGCGGCTCACGCCGCCGGTTCACCAGCAAGCCAGGCGGCTCACGCCACCGGTTCACCCAGTCGTCATTGCGGGGTCGCCTTCTCCGCGTTGCCGCCGTGGTCGTCCAGGTGAACCTGCTTGTACCCGCCCTTCATCATGAAGATCACGAGCAGGATGAGGAAGCCGACGGCGAGCGCGGCGGGGATGGCGGCCGTCCAGGTGAGGGCCGTCTTCGCCCCGTGAACGCGGGCAGTGTCCAGTTTGTTCTCGTCGGCCGAGAAGCTCGTCTGTCCGTCGGTCACCCACCACTTCTGAAGGCCGTTCAGGTTCTCTTCCAGCTTCGGTTCCACTGGGCGATTCGCGTCCTTCTCCTTCTTAATGGTGGCCAGGTCGCCTTGCAGGGTGGTGCTGAGCAGCGGGCGAACCGGCTTGCCGTCCGCCTTCGCCTGCTTCTCCACCTCGGCGTACTTCTCCGCCGTGATGAAGTCCACCGCAATCGCCTCCGACTTGTCGCCGATCATGACCGGCACGTCCCGCTTGCTGTCGGTCGCGTCGAGGACGTAGGGCACCTTCTCGGGTTTGTCCTTGTCCGCGTTCGCCGCCCGTACCGCGAACACGTTCCCCTTGAAGTCGTCGAACACCTTCAGCTTGCCGTTGTCCAACCCGGCCACCGGCGGGGCGAATGACGGCAACACGCTCGACACCACCGGGAAGCCGCTCGGCGCGAGTGCCCCCTTGTCGTCCCGTGCGGCGTACCGCTCGTAGGTCTTCTCCGACTCCGCCCGCAGTTTCTCCACCCCGGCCAGGTCTTGCTGGTAGCCGATGCCTGGCGTGCCGAGCAACCCGGCGCTGAGCATGCCGATGCCCCCGCTGATGCCCAGTGCGAGCGCCCCCGCCTTCGGGAATCGCTCGGAGATGACGCCCAGTAGCGTCGGCCAGTAGAAGGTCTTGCCGAGCGCGTACACCGTTACCGCACCCACCCACAGCCAGATGGTGTTGGTGAACGGTTGGCCGAGCAGGTACAGGCCGGCCGTCCCCAACAGCGCGCTGACCAGCAGCAGGCCGATGGGGTTGATCCTGTGGACGATCGGGCCGGCGAAGAATCGCAAGACGAACATGAGCGCGTTCGTCCAGATGAACGCGAGCAGGGCGTAGGTCTCGTTGTCCAGCACCCGTGAGGTGATGTTCGTGATCCACCCGTCGGTGCCCAACTCCACGTACCCGACCAGGGCGTGCAGCACGAACAGGAAGAACAACAGTGGGGCGAGAAGGGCAACCAACATGGTGCCGGTAGACACACCCGACGACTTCGCCTCCGACTTCGGGAAGGTGCGGTTGAACATCATCACCCCGTACATGAGCACCGGGATGAGGAACACGCCCAGCTTGAACTCCCAGGGGATGTTCCCGCCGATGCCTTTGAACACCAGCCCGACCACCGCCCCGAGGATGAGGCCGAGCGGCCAGCCGGCGTGCAGGATGTTCAGCCAGTGGGTTTTGTTCCGCGGGAACAGGGTGGCCGTCAGCGGGTTGATGACTGCTTCGCAGGTGCCGTTGCCCAGTGCGAACAGCCACATGCCGGCGTTCAGGCACAAGAAGGCAGCCGGCTTGCCGAACGCGTTAAACACCGGGGTGGCGGCGAACGTCACCACCGCCGATGCCGCGTGCAGCAGGAAGGCCACCAGCATGAGTTTGCCGTACCCGAAGCGGTCGGCGAAGAAGCTGAAGAAAATGATTGCCACGCCGAACCCGATCAGCCCGCCCCCGCTGATGCCGCCCAACTCCGCCTGAGTGAACCCGAACTGGTTGCCCCAGTCTTTCAGGATGAACCCGCGGACGGAGAACCCGATGCCGGCGGCGATGAGGGTGAAGAAGCTGGCCCAGAATAGGAACTTCTCGTTCGTGCCGACGGTCTGGCCGGTCGTGGCACCGGGTGGGGCGGCTGAGGTCGCCATGAGGGGAAGAGCTCCGGGAGAGGGCGTCGGGGATGCGAAGACGCCCGTGAAGTGTGGGGGATGATACCAACCCGCCCGCGGGCGGGCCAGAAAAACCTTCGGTGTCAACGGTTTCCGTCAGTGCCGATTGTGCCGGCGACCACCGACCCCCCTCCGCCGTCCACCACTTTTTTTCCCTCAGGTTCGCTCACGCTCCACCCGATGGTTCCCGCATCACCGGCTCGGAGGCCGACGGTTATGCGCGACTTGAACGTGCTCGCACTCGTCAAGGGAGCGGAACGCTTCGTGTTCGTGTACGACGACGACAGCCGCGATGAGACCATCGCCGCCATACGCGACCACGCCGCCGACCCCGCCGTCAGCCTGAACTGGTTCGACGCGGCGGTGCTGACCGAACGTGCCCGCAAGCAGGTGGGCGAGCCTCAGCCGGTGCCGGATGACACCCCCACGTCCAGGATGTGACGGCCAAGAGGTCGGAACTTGACGCTCGAACTGGCTCTCGCCGAATTCCTCGCACACCTCGGGCTGGAAAAGAACGCTTCACCGCAGACGGTGAAGTCGTACCGGGAAGACTTGTCTCAAGCCCTTCAATTCCTCCGCGACTTGACCAAGCAGCAGAGCTTGCCCGCCGAAGACTGGAACACGCGGCACCTGCGGGCGTTCGTGTCGTGGCTGCACGGGGAGAAGTACGCCAAATCGACGGTCGCCCGACGGCTGGCCGCTGTGCGGACGTTCGGCAAGTTCCTCTGCCGGCAGGGGACGCTCGAAACGAACCCGGCGGTCGGCCTCCGCGGGCCGCGGCAGGAGAAGAAGCTGCCGCACTTCCTCACCCTCGAAGACGTCGCGCGATTGCTCGACGTGCCCGGCGGGGCCACCTGGCTGGGCCGGCGTGACCGGGCGATCCTCGAAGTGCTCTACTCGGCCGGCCTGCGGGTGTCGGAGTTAGTCGGTCTGAATCTGCCCGACGTGGCACTCGCCGACGGCATCCTGACCATCCGCGGGAAGGGGAAGAAGGAGCGGCTGGCGCTCATCGGCGAACACGCGACGGCCGCTCTCCGGGCGTGGATGGCCGACCGCCCCGAAGTGCTGTCCGGCGCCAGTCGTGTCACCGATGCCGTCTTTCTGAACCGCAACGGCACGCGGCTGACCACCCGGAGCGTCGGCCGGCTGATGGAGAAACACCTGAAGCGTGCCGGCCTCGACCCCCGTACCACCCCGCACACGTTACGGCACAGCTTCGCCACCCACTTGCTCGACAACGGCGCCGACATCCGCGGCGTGCAGGAACTGCTCGGCCACAAGAGCCTGGCCACCACCCAGGTGTACACCCACGTGACCGCCAAGCGGCTGAACGAGGCGTACCAGAAGGCCCACCCGCGCGCGTGACCCACGGCCACGGACTTCCGGCCCCGACCCGAACGGATGCGACCCGCCGTCCCCTGCGTGCGCCCCCCGCGGTCGCCCGTCGAGGATCACTATGCTTCACCCCCTCCTGCGGACGGTGCCCGCGTCCGTCGTCCTGTTGCTGGCGGCAGGGACCGCCGCGCTCGCTGCCGACCCGGTTCCGTGGAGGACCGATTACGCGAGTGCCCGCAAAGAGGCGGAGGAGAAGAAACTGCCGATCCTCGTGGTGGTTGGCACCGAGCAGTGCGTCTACTGCCGTAAGCTGGAGGCCACGACCTTCGCCGACAAGGACGTGCTGGCGATGCTCGCTGGCAAGGTGGTGCTGCTGAAGGTGGACGCGAACACCGACGCCGAGTTCGCCCGCGCGATGCGGGTCAGCATCTACCCGACGACGGTGATCGCCAGCACGGACGGCAAGGTGTTCGCATACCTCGCCGGGTATGTGTCGCCGGAGCAGTTCCGCGAACACGCGACCAAGGCGTTCGGGCTGATCGCCGAATCGGCAGAGAAGGAGAAGCCGAAGCCGAACAACGACGCCGTGTTGACGGCGCGGGTGAAACCCGACCCGAAGGCCGACCCGCCGGCGGAGGTGGTGAAGGTGGGGCTCGACGAAGCGAAAGCGGCCCTCAAGGCCGAACGGTTCGCGGACGCGCTGGAACGGGCGGAGGCCGTGGCGGTGAACTACCCGAACACGCCAATCGGGGAGGAGGCGGTCGGCATCCTGGCCGCGATCAAGGCCGACCCGGCGAAATTGTCCCGTGCCGCCGAACAACTGGACGAGAAACTGGCGGCGGGGTACTTCGCGATCGCGGAAGGGTTCGAGCTGAAGGGGCGGTCGAAGGAGGCCCTGACGTATTTCGAGAAGGTGATCGTGGCAGCACCCGCCAGTAAGCACGCCGAACGCGCGCGGGTGCGGGTCGCGGCAATTACGCGGAGCAAGTGATGTGGCCCACTCGCTCCGCGAGTGGTGCCCGGCCAGTCATCGCGAGTCAGTCGCACTCGGTGTGTGCTGCCGGGTGAACCGTGCGGCCGTGCGTGCGATCGAGCGCTTCCAGATCAGCCACCCAATCAGTCCGCCGAGGAGGATGAACGGCGACCAAGGTAGGAGCGCGACCAGCACGATCACTACCCCTTCCCCGAACGACACCAACCCGCCCCACGACCCGCCGAGGGTGTTTCCGACCCGGTCGCCGAAGGTCGGGGCGGTGAGCGGAGTCTCTGGAGCGTAGGGGCTTTCTTCGCGGGCGGTGAACTGGATGGTGGACAGGGCGGTCATGGTGGAGAGGTACTTCAACCGGCCTTCCGCCCGCTCGATGTCCAGCCGCACGCTCTTGATCTGATCCCGCGTCTTGATGTACCCGTCCACGTTGTTGACTGACTCCTTCAGGAACTTGTTCAGCGTCTCCTCCTCCGCCTTCAGGTTCTTGATGCGGCCCTCCAGGTCGATGAACTCTTCCGTCACGTCCTGGGAGTCGGAGGCGTTCTTCGTCACCGTGCCGAGTTCGGTCAACCCGGCGATCACCACCCGGAAACTGTCCGACGGAATCTTGAGCGTCCACGTGGCGGTACGGCGAGTCCCGGTGACGCCGCTGACATCCGACTTGGCGATGTAACCCTTGTGTGTCTCGGTCAGTCTGTCCACATCGCCGCGCACCTGATCGACGTTCTTCACCTGCACTTCGACCGTCGCGGAGTAGATCACCCTGCGGCTGATCGGTTCGGGTTCGCCCGCCGGCTTCCGCTCCCCACCTTTGCCGCCGCCCGGCGGTGCCGCTGGTGCTCCGTCCTGGCGCTGTTCCTTCGCCATATCCGCATTGGCACTCTGCCGTTCGCCAAACTGTGCTTTCGACGCCTGCGGGGCGGAGCCGCCGCAACCGAGCACGCCCGCGAGTGTCATACCGATGAGGAGTTGAGCGCTGCGCCGCATGGTTCGCCCTCCAGCCGGGGGATCACACACTTACCCGATCCTCAGACGACGCAGTTATTCCGGTCGTTTTGGGACGCGGTTGTATTTCACCGTCCACTCGGCCAAACGCTCGATCACGCCCGCCCGGAACTGGTCCGGGCGGAACCGCCACTCCCAGTTGCCCGCCGCCACGCCGGGCACGTTCATCCGCGCCTCCCCGCCCAGGCCGAGCACGTCTTGCAGTGGGGCGACGGCCACCACCGCCACGCTCGCCGACGCCATGCGGATCAAGTCCCAGTGCGGTTCGCTCACCGCGTGCCCGAGGTATTCGCCCACCTTCGTGCGGTCGGCGTCCGACAGGTTCGCCCACCAGCCGACGGTCGTGTCGTTGTCGTGCGTGCCGGTGTACGCCACCGTGTTCGGCTCGTAGTTGTGCGGCCAGTACGGGTTGTCGGGTCCGCCGAGCGCGAACTGGATGACCCGCATTCCGGGGAAGCCGAACGCCTCGCGGAGGGCGTGGACGTCGTCGGTAATCAACCCCAGGTCTTCGGCGATGATCGGCAGTCCGCCGAGGTCCGACCGCAGGCGGGCGAACAACTTCTCCCGCGGGCCGTCCACCCACGTGCCGACTTTCGCGGTGGTCGCCCCGGCCTTCACGTGCCACGCGGCGGCGAACCCGCGGAAGTGGTCGAGGCGGATGAGATCGACCTGACTGAGTTGCCGCCGCAGCCGTGCCGCCCACCATCGGTAGCCGTCGCGCTCCATCGCGTCCCAGTCGTACAGCGGGTTGCCCCACAACTGGCCGTCTTCGCTGAAGTAATCGGGCGGCACGCCGGCGACCACGCTCGCCTCGCCGTCGGCGTTCAACAGGAACTGCTCGGGGTGTGCCCACACATCGGCCGAATCGCCGGACACGAAAATCGGGGCGTCGCCGATCACCTTCACGCCCTTCGCGTTGGCGAACGCCTTCAGATCAGTCCACTGGCGGTCGAACAGGAACTGGCCGAACGTGTGGATCATGACCTCGCCGGCCAGCTTCGTGCCGAGCGCAGCGAGAGACACCGGATCGCGGCGGCGGATGTCCGTCGGCCAACTGGCGAGCGCCGCCCCGCCGAACGCCTCGCGGATGGCCATGAACAGTGCGTACTCCGGCAGCCACGCCCGTTCCCGCTCGCGGTAGTCGTCGAACGCCATTCGCAGCAGGTGCGACCGCGACCCGAACCGGCTCCACGCTTCCCGCACCATTGCCGCCTTCGCCGGGCCGACCGTGTTGAAATCGACTCGATCGGCACGGAACGGCGTGCTGGCGAAGAAGCCGTCGGGCAGCAGGCCGTCGCGGGTGAGCAACTCCGGGCTGAGCAGGTTCACGTTGCCGGCGAACGCACTGAACGCCTGGTACGGCGAGTTGCCGTACCCGGTCGGGCCGAGCGGCAGGATTTGCCACCACGTCTGTTTCGCCGCGGCCAGCGTTTCCACCCAGCGGTACGCCTCAGGGCCGAGGTCCCCGATGCCGTAAGGCCCTGGCAGGCTGGACGGGTGCAACAGAACACCGGCCGAACGGGGGAGGGTGATGGGCATGGCGGATGGACAGTGGAATCGGGCCGTGGGTGATCTTACACTCGGGGGCGGGAACGTCCGTGCTGCGAGGGGTCGCCATGTCTGCCGTCGAGTTCACCCGCCAGTACGAAGAGTGGCTCCAGTCGGTCATCCCGCACCCGCTCGTGCCGGACGACCTGGCCTACAAGCACAAGCTGATGAGTGACCGCGACGACCCCTTCCCGTTCTTCCGCGCGACCTACTACCTGTGGGTGAAGCGGTGGGCGGCCGACGCGGGCGAGCTGGCGGACGCGCCGCCGGTGCTCGCCGTCGGCGACACCCACGTAGAAAACTTCGGCACGTGGCGGGACGCCGACGGGCGGCTGTGCTGGGGCGTCAACGACTTCGACGAGTGCGACGACCTGCCGTACACGCACGACCTGGTGCGGCTGGTGGCGGGCGTGCGGTTCGCCAAGCGCGGCGGGCACCTGAAGGTGAAAATGGCCGAAGCGTGTGACCTGATCCTGACCGGCTACCGCGATACGCTGGCGGCGAACGGCACGCCGTTCGTGCTGGAGGAGCACCACACCGAACTGCGGGCGATGGCGATGGCCGCCGACCGCGAGCCGGGGCCGTTCTGGGCGAAGTTGACGAAAGTGCTCGACCTGCCCGCGGCGGAACTGCCGGTCGACGCGCGGGCGGCCCTCGCCGTGGACCGCCCCGCGGGCATGACCGACGTGGCTCTCCGACCGCGGCCGAAGGCCGGTGTGGGTAGCCTCGGCCGCCCGCGGTTCGTTGTCCTCGCCGAGTGGCGGGGCGGGTGGGTGTGCCGGGAGGCGAAGGCGACCGCACCGCCGGCGACGGCGTGGGGGCTGGGCACGTCGGCGACGTGTCGCACCTCGCGCGCGGCCGCGGCCGCGATCCGCTCCCCCGACCCGTTCTACCGGCAGACGGGTGGGTGGGTGGTCCGCCGGCTGGCCCCGCGGGCGAGCAGGATCGTCCTCGACCTGCTGACCGATGTGGACGTGGGCCGACTGTTGACCGCCATGGGGGCGGAACTCGCCAACGTTCACCTGGGGACGCCGCTCGCAAGTGATACCATCGTCGCCGACCTGGACCGCCGGCCGGACGGCTGGCTACGCACCGCCGCCAAGCACTTCGCCGACGGCATCGAAGCAGACCGCGAGGAGTGGCTGGAAGCAAACAGTAGCGATTGGCGGACTGGTGGATGACTGGTCCGCCCCGTGGAGCGTGGCGGCGACACTGACGGGAGCCAGACACCCGCAACCGGACACGAGTTCACCCGCGATTCGCCCCGGAAATGCCGAACGCCCGGCACACCTGTGCCGGGCGTTCGTGTGCTATCACGCGACCGTTAGTTGCCGCCGCGACCGCCGCCGAGCTGCGGGGTCAGCTTGCTGACGTCGAACGGGGTGCCGATCAGGCCGCTCCACGACTTCTTCTGGTCAGCCGTGAGCGACTTCTCGACTTTCTCCTGGGCTTCTTCGCGGAGCACCTTCGACTTCTTCGTGTACTCGGCCATCTTCTCCGCGTCGGGGCGAGCGCCGCCTCCGCCGCCCGGTTGGCCGCCGCCGCCGAACCCACCACCCAGCCCGTACTCCTTGCGGAGGTCGGCGGTTTCCTTGTTGTACTCTTCGTTGATCTTCTTGACGGCTTCCTTCTGCTCGTCCGTCAGCTTCAGTTCGGTGACGATCTTCTCGCTGGTGAACGCCCGCAGGCCGAGCTGCTGCGTTTCGAGCTGGCCGATCCGCTTGGTCTGGTCGGCGGTCAGCGTGTCCTTGAAGAACTTCACCCGCGCTTCGATGCCGGCGATCTGCTTCTTCAGCGCCTCGATCTGCTCTTCGTCGCTCCGCGCGCCGCCGAACCCGCCGAACCCGCCGCCGCCGAACCCGCCGCCGCCACCGGTGCCGCCGCCTCCCGGACGACCGCCGCCAGTGCCACCGCCGCCCGGAGCGCCACCACCACCACCGCCGCCGGTCGGGCGGGCGTCTTCGGCCGCCTTATCGGCGTACTGCTTGATCTTGGTCTTCTGGTCGTCGGTCAGCTTGATCTCGTCTTGCAGGTCTTTGTTGTCGAGCAGGCGGGCCTTCAGGCCGCTGCCGAGGGCGAGGCTGGCCCCGAAGCCGCCACCGCCGCCGGGTTGACCGGGCTGGCCGCCCGGCTGTTGCGGGCGTTGGGCCAGGGCCGAACTGCCGACGAAGGCGACGACGGCCCCCGTCAGGATCCACCGAGCGAGTCCGCGCATCGTAGAGTCTCCGGAGAGTTGCGTGAAGCGAGCGGCACGGCCCGACCCACCACCCGGCGAGAGCGGATTCCGGGTTGAAGTATTGGTACCGGAACCGGATTACACACCGATGAGAAAAATGAGAAACTCCGCCAAGTGAACCGGCGGCATCAGCCGCCCGGGTGATTCCCACCCGGGC
>JANNDF010000107.1:0-2239 GCA_031387445.1 Planctomycetia bacterium | reverse complement strand
GGGTGTGGCATATGGGAGGTGCGCCCGGTGGCATACTGCCGCCACCCCCTTTCATCCCGGCGACCTTGGGTTGGGTTTTTTTTTCCCCGCTCCTCGGGGTCGCGGCGAAGAGGAAATCACTTTTCTTCAAATCCCACCCCGCCGTCGGCGAATACACCGAACAACGCCCGTCCCGTTCCGCCAACTGGTGTGCCATGCTGTTCGCCGACGAAATCCCCGCCATCATGGGGGTGAGTATTCCCATTCTCGCCCTGTTCATCCCCATCGTGGCCATCATTTCGGGCAACTGGAAGAAAGCGAAAACGGCCGAGTACCGCGCCATCCTGGTGCAGAACATGCTCGACAAAGACTTCACACCGGACGAGATCGAGCGGGTGCTGAAGGCGAACGACGGGATGCCGGATAAACTGGTGGGCAAGTGTGACCGCCGCCGCCGTGACCACGAGCATGCCTGACAACCCGTTCCGCCGAGTGCCGTCGGTAACGAAGGTGCTCGACCTTCCCGCCGTCGCCGCTGCCCGCTCGACGCACCCGCACGCCGCCGTCGCCGACGCCGTGCGGGCCGAGATCGACGCCCTCCGCGCGCTCGTCGCCGCCCGCACCCCGCTCGACGGCCACGCCGACCCCGACGCCCTGTCCGCCCGCGTGCTCGCCCGCCTCCACCTCGCCGCCGCCCCGCAACTCCGCCCCGTCATCAACGCCACCGGAATCGTGTTGCACACCAACCTCGGCCGCTCGCCGATGGCCGAAGGTGCGGCGACCGCCGCGTACCAGGCCGCCCGCGGCTACCTGAACCTGGAGATGAGCCTCGCCACCGGCAAGCGGTCCAGCCGGCAAGATCCCATCCGCGACGGGGTGAAACGGATCACCGGTGCCGACGCCGCGACGGTGGTGAACAACTGCGCCGCCGCCACCGTCATCGTGCTACGGGCACTCGCGGCGGGGAAAGAGGTGATCGTCTCGCGGGGGCAGCTCATCGAGATCGGCGGCAGCTTCCGCATCCCGGACATTATGGCCGTGAGTGGAGCCACACTCCGGGAAGTGGGCACGACGAACATCACCCGCATCGGCGACTACGAGAAGGCCATCGGGCCGAACACCGGCCTGCTCATGCGGGTTCACACCAGCAACTACCGCGTCCGCGGGTTCACCCAGGCGGCCACGATCGACGAACTGGTGGCGCTCGGGAAGAAGCACAACGTCCCGGTGATCGACGACGCCGGCAGCGGGGCGGCGGTGGACCTGACGCCGTTCGGGCTGCCCGGCGAGCCGGTCGTCAGCGAGGGCATCGCGGCCGGCGCCGATCTGGTGCTTTTCAGCGGCGACAAGTTGCTCGGCGGGCCGCAGGCGGGCATCATCGCGGGGAAGGCTCCGCTCATTGAGCGGATCGAGAAAGACCCGCTCATGCGGGCGTTCCGGCTCGACAAGATGACGCTGGCGGCACTGGAAGCGACTCTGCTGCTGTACCGCGACCCGGCGAAGGCGGTGCGGGAGGTCCCGACGCTGCGAATGCTCTCGACCCCGTTGGGTGAGTTGAAGGAGCGGTGCCGGGCGTTCGCCGGCCGGCTGCTCGAAGTGCCGGGGCTGGCGGTGGAGGTGACGGACGACGTGGCGTATGTCGGCGGCGGGTCGCTGCCGGACGTGGCCGTGCCGACGTGCGTGGTAGCGGTGTCGGCGACGGGCGTGAGCGAGGAGGCGTTCGCCGAGCGGTTGCGGACGGGTTCACCAGCCGTCGTCGGCCGGGTGCAGGGCGGCCGGTGGCTGATGGATTTGCGAACCGTGTTCGCCGAACAGGAAGGCGAGCTGCTGGGGGCGATTCGGGCGGCGGCCGTCTTGCTGTAGCCGGCCTCTGTGAGGCCGGGCCGACCGGGGTCACAGACCCCGGCGACAGCAAGCCGCACCTAACCCACCACCGCCGTCACGCCGGCGGGGGTGTAGGTGGCGTAGCTGGTGGGCGTCTCCCACAGGGTCACTTCGACGACCGGGTAACCCTCCCGCTCGACGTACTCGAAAATCAACTTGGCCAGGTTCTCGGTCGTCGGGTGGTCGGGGATGGCCAGCACCGGATCGCCCATCTCACGCAGCACGGGCACGAGGGGGTCGTCCTGGTGCAAGATCATCTTGTGGTCGAGGGTGCGGTCGATCCAGTCGCCGACGTGCCGGCGGAGGGCGGAGAAGTCGGCCACCATGCCCAGCTCGTCCAGTTCGTTCGCCGCCACCGTCACGACGGCGCGGGCGT
>JANNDF010000101.1:0-1730 GCA_031387445.1 Planctomycetia bacterium | reverse complement strand
GTGGCTTGGGGGGGGTTATTTTTTTTGTGGTGGGCGCCCCCGCGTGGGGTTCTCCCGCCCCCGCCGCGCGGCGCCCCCACACCACTCACCCGCCCGCGTTCTCTTTCGTCGCCTTGTCCAACGGCGGGCGCTTCAGGTGGTGCTTGGTCGCCTCTTGATACGCCTTCGCCACGGCTAGCAGTTCCGTCTCGCCGTACAGCCGGCCGGTGAACGTCAGCGCCGTCGGCATGTCCACCCCCTGGAACACTTGCAAGCCGTTCGGCACACACACCGTCGGGTGCCCAGTCAGGTTCGTCAGCGTGAGGTCGGCCCCGGCCGTGCACACGTACAGATCCACCTTCTTCATCACCTCGGCCGTCTGTTGAATGAGCAGCGTTCGCAACCGCATCGCCCGGATGTACTCCACGGCGGTCACGAACTGCCCGGCGCGGAAGGTGGTGGCCCAGTACGCGCCGTACCCGTCGGCGATGCCCTGGCGGGGCAGGTCGTCGAACGCGGCGGCGCACTCCACGTCGAGCACGTTCTTGATGGCCGAGATGGGCAGCGACGACGGCAGCGTGATTGGCACCAGCTTCACGCCCAGGTCTTTGAGTGCTTTCAGTTCGGCGCGGTCGTCCGCCTTCTGCCGCGTTTCCAGATAGCCGACGGTCAGGTCGGAGAGCTTCACCTTGCTGGGCCAGTCGAACGGGCGGTCCACGGTGGTCGGGTCGGCGGAATCGCGGCCGTGAATGGCACCGAACACCAGGGCGGCGTCTTCCGCGCTGCGGGTGATCGGGCCGACCTTGTCCATCGTCCAACTGAGGGTCATGCACCCGGCCCGGCTGACGCGGCCGAACGTCGGCCGCAGGCCCGTCACCCCGCACGTGCGGGCCGGCGACACGATGCTGCCGAGTGTCTCGGACCCGATGGCGAACGGCACCAGCCCGGCGGCCACGGCCGAGCAACTGCCGGCACTGCTGCCGCTACTGCCCGTCTTCACGTTCCACGGGTTGCGGGTCATGCCGCCGAACCACTGGTCGCCAAGTGCGAGCGAGCCGAGTGTGAGCTTGGCCACCAGCACCGCACCGGCCGTGTCGAGCCGCTTGGCCACCGTCGCCGCGGTGTCGAACATCTGCTCCTTGTACCGCTCGGCCCCCCAGGTGGTCGGGTAGCCCGGCACGCTGATGAGGTCTTTCGCCCCCCACGGCAGGCCGTGGAGCGGCCCGCGATATTTACCGGCGGCGATTTCCTTGTCGGCCGCGGCCGCTTGCTTCATTGCCAGGTCGTCGGTGAGCGTGACGACGCACTTGAGCGCCGGGTCGTACTTCTTCAGCCGGGCGAGCGCGAGCTTGGTCAACTCGACCGACGACACCTGTTTCGTCCGCACCAGTTCGGCCAACTCCGCCACGCCGAGGAACGCCAGGTCGTCGTCCGTCGCGGGCTTCTTCACGTCGAGCTTCGGGGGCGTGACGACGCCGCGGGGGGTGGTGGTCGGCGTCAGGTCGGGGGCGGGGTTGAATTGAAAAGCCGGCGGCACGCTGTTCGGCAACGGGTCTTTGCGCGCGGCCGTGAGCGCCGGCAGGCTGCGGGTGAGGGTGCCGGCGACCGCCTTCCGCTCGGCCTCGGTCAGCGTAATGCCGGCCACCCACTCGGCCCGCTCGACCATCTCGGCGGTGATCGCCTTCGGCGGCTCGGGCTGTTTCTGATCGTCGTCTCGACTGACTTCGGCGGCGAGCGCCCGCTGGAAGGGC
>JANNDF010000100.1:0-13203 GCA_031387445.1 Planctomycetia bacterium | reverse complement strand
TCTCCCCGGCGGGGAGAGGTGGGCGTGATTGGCCGGTTCGATAGGTTTCTCGACTCGCATCGCTCCACCCGATCCGGCCGAGGCTTTTGCATGTCCGCCGTCCGTCCTGTCACTGTGCCCGACTTCCGCGCCGCCCGCGGGGTGAGGCGGTTGGCCGTCGTCACTGCCTACGACTACACCTCAGCCGTCATCGCCGACGCCGCCGGGGTCGATTGCATCCTCGTCGGCGATTCGCTCGGCATGGTGGTGCAGGGGCATTTCACGTCGTTGCCGGTGACGATGAACGAGATGCTGTACCACCTGCGGTGCGTGGTGCGGGGCACGAAGCGGGCGCTGATCGTGGCCGACCTGCCGTTCCTCAGTTATCAGGTGTCGCCGCGACAGGCGGTGAAGAACGCCGGCAAGCTGTTGAAGGCCGGTGCCCACGCGGTGAAATTGGAAGGCGGGGTGCGGATGGCCGACGCGGTGGCTGCGTGCGTGCGGGCCGACATCCCGGTGATGGGGCACGTCGGGCTGACCCCGCAGTCGGTCCACCGCATGGGCGGGTTCAAGGTGCAGCGCGACGCGGACGAGTTGCTCGCGGACGCAACCGCGGCGGAGCAGGCCGGGGCGTTCAGCATGGTCGTCGAAGGCGTGCCGACGGACATCGGGGCGAAGCTGACGGCGGCGGTGGCCGTGCCGACCATCGGCATCGGCGCCGGCCCGCACTGCGACGGCCAGGTGCTGGTGTGGCACGACCTGCTCGGGCTGTACGACGCCATGCGGCCGAAGTTCGTGAAGCGGTACGCCGAACTCGGGGCACTGGCGCAGGGCGCGGTGGCGGCCTACTGCGACGAGGTGCGAGCGGGCACCTTCCCGGCCGCGGAACACGGGTTCAAGTAGTGCTTCCGCTCGCTCGACTCTCGACGAGGTCCCTCGCCCGCGCATCGAGTGCCTACTTCGCTGCAAACATCCAGCAGACAAACCAACCGATTGTGAGCCAAAAGGCGGAGACTCCGCACGCCAATCCGGCGATCACCCCCAGCACCCCAACCCAGCCACGGCACGACGCCCACACGCACCCGGCCACACCGCCCCACCCCAGGGCCACTGCCAACGTCGCGTATGGTAGGGCTTCTGAGGCGACGTACCCGTCGCGATTGAGTGCCTCGAACACGTCTTCACACCGCCCGAACCGTGACAGGTCGAGGCTGGCAGTGTGACGCAGTCCTGCCTCATGAATCGTCCACGCGGCGATCAGCGAAACCACACTCAGGACCAGTGGGACGAGACAGCGACGAGCGGGGAATCTCCAACGGTTGGTGGTGCTCCACATCCGAGCAGAGTAAGCCACTGATATCGACAGGTCAAACGGTTCACTGTCGTGCACTCGCCCGCTGAGCGCTGAACGAAGCGCGGAAAGGACCGACCTCTCCCCGTTGGGGAGCGGTCGCCGGGGTGAACGCAGTGAACCCGGCGGGTGAGGAGACCTCAAGCCACCCACGGCCCTCGCGGGCCGCGTTCGCCAAGCACTTCTCACCCGCCACCCTCGCTCCGCTCGGTGCGGCGACCTCTCTCCAGCGGGGAGAGGTGGGGTGGTGCGGCTTCTCCAAAAGCGTTGCGAGGGATCAGCAGCCCGCCCGCGGAGCGGGGCGGCAACAATGTGGCCGCTCCGCGGAGCGGGCCAATGCAGTTCCGGCTCTCCATCGCATCCCTGATTCGACCTGTACATTTTTGCACAAATCGGGCATGGCGGCGGCGCCGGGCGGTCGATGTATCTTCGATCACCCGTGAGTGTTATCCTGAGCGCAGTGCCATGACCACCCGCCGCATCATCCTCGGCCTCGACCCCGGCCTCGAAACCACCGGGTACGGGGTACTCGACCTCACACCCGCCGGCGTGCGGGTGGCCGAGGGCGGTGTGCTGCGCTCGGCCGTCGGCCGTGACCCGGCCGACATGGGCGACCGCGTGAAGTCGCTGTACGACGGGCTGGTCGAAGTGCTGGAGCAGTGGCAGCCCACTGCCATCGCCATCGAGCAACTGTACGCGCACGTCGAGCACCCCCGCACGTCCATCCTCATGGCCCACGCCCGCGGGGTGTACTTCCTGGCGGCGGCGCAGCGGGGCATCCCGGTGTTCAGCTACGCCGCCACGCAGGTGAAGAAGGCCGTGACCGGCAGCGGGCGGGCGAGCAAGGAGCAGATGCAACACGCCGTCATGCGGGAGCTGGGGCTGACCAAACCGCCCGAGCCGCACGACGTGGCCGACGCCCTCGGCATCGCCCTGTGCCACGTGTTCAGCAGCGGACCTGTCGTCGGCGGGGCGAAATCGGCTACCTTCACCGGGGTGAACATGAAAGCGCTGCTCGGCGACGAGTTAGGCGAGCGGCCCGCGTGAGCGGGCTGTTTCAGGTCGGTGCGGGAGCGGAACGAAACAGCCCGCTCGCCAACAAGAGTGACACCCCATGATGACCAAACTGACCGGCACCCTGGTGCGGGTGCTGGACGACGAGGTGCGGCTGGCCGTCGGCCCGTTCGAGTACGCGGTGATGGTGAGCGAGGCCACCCGCCGGCACCTGCAACTCCGCACGGGTCAGGACGTGACCCTGCACCTGATCGAATACTTCGAGGGCAACCAGGCGGGCAGCCGGTTCACCCCGCGAAAGCTCGGGTTCGCCACCGAGACGGAACTCGACTTCTTCGAGCTGTTCTGCACGGTGGAAAAGATCGGCGTGAAGAAGGCGCTGAAGGCGCTCAGCCGCGGGGTACGGGACATCGCCGACGCCATCAGCCGGCAGGACACCAAATGGCTGAGCACGCTCCCCGGCGTCGGGGCGACGACCGCCGAGCAGATCGTGACGACCCTCAAACGCAAAGTCGGCCCGTTCATCATCGCCGCGAGCGCCGAGCCGGAGGTGCCTGTCGAGTTGCCGAAAACAGCGGTGACGAAACCGACCGGTCGCAAGAAGCCGCCCGCCGAAACGTCGCCCGAACCCGACCCGCTGCCGAGCGGTCAACTGATCGAGGACGTGTACCAGGCGCTGATGAGCGTGGGGCACACGCCGGTGGAAGCCCGCGAGCGGCTGGACAAGCTGCTGCAATCCGGGGCACGGTTCAAGAGCGTGGGCGAAGCGATTACAATGGTGTACGGCCAGGGGGAGAAGTGATGAGCACGCTCACGTTCGAGATGCCGACAGAGCAGGCGGAAGCGCTTACCCGTGAAGCCGAACGCCGTGGCGTGCGGGTGGACGAGTTGCTCCGCGAGTTGACCGAGAGCTTCCTTTCCCGCGGCGAGGCGTTCGACGCGGCCGCCCGATACGTGCTGGACAAGAACGCCGAACTCTACCGGCGGCTGGCGAAATGACCTACCTCACCGCTGACGAGGTGGTCCAACTCCAAGCGATGGTCATTGCCCAATCGGGCGGGCTGGCCGGAGTGAAGGACCGCGGGCTGATCGAGTCGGCGGTCGCACTCCCCCAACAGACCTTCGGCGGGGTGGAGTTGTACCCCACGCTCGCGGCCAAGGCGGCGGCACTCGGCGCGTCGCTGGCGTGCAACCACGGGTTCGAGGATGGGAACAAGAGAATCGGCCACGCCGCGATGGAAACTTTTCTGGTGTTGAACGGGCACGAGTTGTCGGCCGGGGTGGATGAACAGAACGACGTATTCTGGCGGTTGGCGGGAAAGCAGATGACCCGCGACGAGTTCTTCGAATGGGTCCGCCGAACCGTTGTCCCGATCAACACGAGCCGGAGCAATCCGTGACCCCAGCCTGTGCGCTCACCGTCCTGCTGGCCACACTCACCCCTGCTGCCGACCCGCCGGCGGACGTGAAGCCGTTTCAGGGCAAGTGGGTGCTATCGGCCGCCACGCTCGGCGGGCGGGACCACCTGGACGACTTCAAGGGGCTGACCCTCACCGTGGACGGCGACAAGTACACCGTCGTCGTCGGCCCGAACACCGACAAGGGCACGATCACGCTCGACGCGACGGTGTCGCCCAAGCACATCACGCTCGCCAGCTCGGAGAAGAACGGGCCGTTCAAGGGCCGCACCATGCCGGGCATCTACGAGTTCAAGGACGACAAACTGACGGTGTGCCTGAACTCGGAGAAGGATGACCGCCCGACCAAGTTCGAAGCCCCGGAGAAGACGCCCGTCATGCTGTTCGTGTTCGAGCGGGCGAAGTGACCCCTGGAACCGCGACCGGCAGGGAGCGGGTGAGTGGTGGGCACCCGCTCCCGATCGGTCGCGGTTGCAGTTCTCCCGACCGGTGCAATCCCCCCCGCCGGCGGGCACAATACCCACTCCCCCGCCGAGACCCCCCGCGATGGCCCGCGAGAAGATTATCGACTCCCGTCCGACGGACCCCGAACGCCAGCGAGACGCCGCCCTCCGCCCGCGGATGCTCGCCGAGGTGATCGGCCAGAAGAAGGTGGTCAACCGCCTGCAAATCGCCGTGAACGCGGCCAAGAAGCTGAAGGAGCCGCTCGGCCACATCCTGTTCGACGGCCCGCCGGGGCTGGGCAAAACCACCTTCGCCACCGTGCTGCCGAACGAACTCGGCACCACCGTGCAACTCACCTCCGGCCCGGCGTTGGCCAAGCCCGCCGACATGCTCCCGTTCCTCACCAACCTGGAAGAAGGCAGCATCCTGTTCATCGACGAGATCCACCGCATGCCGCGGGTGGTGGAGGAGTTCATCTACCCGGCGATGGAAGACTTCCGCATCGACATCGTGCTCGGCGAGGGGATGAGTGCCCGCACCATCAGCATGAACCTGAAGCGGTTCACCCTCATCGGGGCGACCACCCGCAGCGGGATGCTGTCGAGTCCCATGCGGGACCGCTTCAAGATGCACGAGCACCTGGAGTTTTACAGCGTGGATGAGCTGGCGCAGATCGTGACGGTGAACGCGAAGAAACTGAACCTGCCGCTGAACGCCGACGCCGCCCTCGAACTGGCCCGCCGCAGCCGCGGCACCCCGCGGGTGGCGAACGCCCGGTTGTACTGGGTGCGGAGCTACCACGCCGGTCATCCGGAGGTGGCCGACGGCCCGGTGAGTCTGGAGACGGCGAAGGCCGCTCTCGACATGCAGGAGGTGGACACGGAGGGGCTGGACCGCCAGGACCGTCGGTACCTGGAAATCCTGATCGACGTGTTCGGCGGCGGGCCGACCGGGGTGGAGGCCATCGCCGCGACGATGAACATCGCCGCTGACACGCTGAGCGACGAGGTGGAGCCGTACTTGCTGCGCGAGCAGTACATCGTGCGGTCGCCCCGCGGCCGGGTGGCCACGCAGAAGGCGTTCGTGCTGCTGGGCAAAATGCCCGCGAAGCCGAAGAGTGAAAAGCCGGGTCTGTTCGATGAGGACGACCAATGACCGAAGCGGAGTGGCTGGCGGCCACCGACCCGACGCCGATGCTGGACTTCGTGCGAGGGAAGGCGACCGACCGGAAGAGGCGGTTGTTCGCGGTCGCTTGCTGTCGGCGGATCTCTGACATGGATGAAAAATGGATGGGAGTTGCAATCCTCGCGGCAGAGCAGTTTGCTGATGGGTTGTGTGGGCGTGAGGAGATGGAGCGTTACCGCCGCTTGGCGGAGGAGCTCGCGTTCGAAACCGACGATGACTTCGTGGAAGTGGTGAGCGTTGCCATCGGCCGAGCAGCAGACGTTGACCGCGAAGATGAGGTGGAGGGTGATGACTTCGCGGCAACTTCAGCAACACACGCGAGATTTGCCTCCGACGACCAAGTGGGAGAGAAAGCAGTTCAGAGCAGGCTTGTGAAGGAGATATTCGGCAACCCGTTCCGCCCCGTCACGATTGACCCCGCTTGGCTCACCGAACCCGTCCACTCCCTCGCCGCCGGCATCTACGCCGAGCGTGCCTTCGACCGCATGCCCGTCCTCGCCGACGCGCTGGAAGAAGCGGGATGCGACAGCGCCGACATCTTGAGTCACTGCCGGGGCGATGGCCCGCACGTCCGCGGGTGCTGGGTGGTCGATCTGCTGCTGGGCAAGGAGTAGATCGCTGAAGTGTTCTGCTCGCTCCGCGAGCGGTCGGTCTCGAACCCCCTCGCGGAGCGAGCAGAGCACTTCAGCGATTCTCCCGCTCCCGAATCCGCTCCGCGGCCCACGTCGCCGCTTCCGCGATCACTTCATCTGCGTCCTCCATCGCCCGTTCCAGCGCCGGCAGTGCTCGCTCGTCGCCCACGTTGCCGAGCACGATGGCCGCGTTTCGCAGCAAACCGGTGCGCCGCGTGCGGAGCAGTGAGGTGCCCTCGAACCGCCGTTCGAACTCGCGCTTCGACAGGCTCAGCAGTTCGATGGGGTCGAGGGCGGCGAGGTCGGGGTTACCATCCCACCCCCTCACCCCTAACCCCTCTCCCTCAAGGGGAGAGGGGGACCGGCGGCGGTTCCACGGGCACACGTCCTGGCACACGTCGCAGCCGAACAGCCAGTTCCCCACCGGCTCGCGCAATTCCAACGGGATCGCCCCGCGGAGTTCGATGGTCAGGTAGCTGATGCACTTCGTCGCGTCCAGCACGCCAGGTTCGGGGAACGCCTGCGTCGGGCAGGCGTCCAGGCAGGCGGTGCAGGTGCCGCAGTGAGACGCCGTGTGCGGCTCGTTCGTCGGCAGTTCGAGCGAGGTCAGCAGCCCGGCCAGGAAGAAGAAGCTGCCCCGCCGCTTGTGAATCAGCATGGTGTTCTTGCCGAACCAGCCCAGGCCGGCCCGGCGGGCGAAGTCACGTTCGAGCAGCGGGGCCGAATCGCACGTCCCGTGAGCGTAGCTGCCGGGGGCTTCGGCCATCAGCCACGCGGAGAGTTCGTTCAGCCGATCCCAGATGTGGCGGTGGTAGTCGGGGCCGTGGGCGTACTTTGCGAGCAGTGCGGAGTGCGGAGCGCGGATCGCGGAATTGTTGTCTTCCATTCCGCGTTCCGCACTCCGCGTTTCGCGCTCGCCGTACTCCATCCCCAGCATGACCACGCTCCGCACGTTCTCCACCACTGCCGACGGATGCCGCCGGTGTTCGCGGTACTTGTGCAGGTACTTCATCTCGCCGGCGAATCCGCGATCGAGCCAGTCGCAGAAGCGGCCGAAGCCGTCGGCGTCGGTGGCGGGGGCCACGCCGAACAGGGTGAACCCGCGTCGCTCCGTCTCGCGTCGGAGGCGATCCACGACCGGCTCGGGGGCGGGTGGCAGGTGGGTCATTTCTGGGGGGGATGAATTTCAGGCGGTGCCGGAATTCGGCGGTTGCGTACCCGATTCCCCGTTCTATCTTGGGGGGACTGTTTCATCGTACCCCGTGTGGTGCCCACATGCCCACCACTCCACCCCGCCGCTCGGCCGCCCCGCCGAACAACCCGGCCACCCAGCCGGCATCGGCCGACACGGCCCCCAGCCGCCCGCCGAGATTGTTGGCGGGCGTCCTGCCGACAGACTCCCGCGTCGGGCGGTACGTCGTCCGCCGGCTGCTCGGCCGCGGGGGCATGGGGTGCGTGTACCTGGCGTGGGACGACGACCTGCGGCGGACGGTGGCGGTGAAGGTGATGCACCCGGAGATGGCGAACGAGTCCGAACACCGCCAGCGGTTCAAGCGGGAGGCGCGGGCGGTGGCCGCCATCAGCCACGACAACGTGGTGAGCATCTTCGAGGTGAGCGAGAGCGACGGGGTGGTGTTCTACGCCATGCCGCACCTGACCGGCATGAGCCTGGTCCAGTTCCTGAACGAGCGGGGGCGGCCGTCGGTGACGGCGGCCGTGCGGATCGCCCGCGAGATGGCGGCCGGCCTGGCCGCCGCCCACGCCCGCGGCCTGCTGCACCGCGACATCAAACCGGGCAACGTGTTCCTGGAGTCGCCGCGGGGCCGGGTGAAGTTGCTCGACTTCGGCCTGGCCACTTCTGCCAGCGGCGACGGCCGGCTGACGGAGCCGGGCATGGTGGTGGGCACGCCGGCGTACATGTCGCCCGAGCAGGCCCGCGGGCTGCCGCTCGACGCTCGCGCCGACCTGTTCAGCCTGGGCGCGGTCATGTACCACCTGACCACCGGGCGGATGCCGTTCGCGGGGCCGGACACGCTGGCCGTCCTCACCGCGCTGGCCGTGGACACCCCGTCGCCCGTCCGTGATGCGAACCCGAAGGTGACGGCACGCCTGGAAGACCTGATCAACCGCCTGCTGTCCAAACATCCGGACGGCCGACCGGCGAGTGCGACCGAAGTGGTGGACGAACTGAAGGCCATCGAGCGGGATTTGGCCGACGGGGTGACGAGCGGCATCACCGTGCCCGCGGCGGTGGTCGATGCCGAACCCGTCCCAGAATCGGAGGCGGACATTGTGCCCGTCCCGCCGGAGGAGGAGGTCGATCCGCCGACCCCGCTGCCCACCCGCCGCAAGCGCCGTGGGAAGAAGGCGAAGAAGGACAAGTGGCGTCGGTACCTGGACCTCGGCCTGATCGCCGTCGGGGTGGTCGGCGTACTGGCCCTCGTCCTCGGCATCACGCTGCTGCTGGCCAACCTGAACAACTCAGGGGGCAAATCGGCCCCGTCGCCCACCACTCCGGCAACCCCCACCGCACCCGCCCGTGAATCGGGGCGACCGTGGCAGGAGGCCGGGCCGAACGGTCAGACCCGGTGGATGGCGAACGGTCCGCAGGGGCAACCGCAGCAACTGCCCGACTTCTGGAAACCGGGGATGCCACTCCCGCCGGAATTTCGGCCACCCCCTCCACCACCCCGCGATTAACGACGCGGGCGACCGTTGCGGTCTTGCCGTGTGCGTGTACTCTGTCTCTGAAGACGCCCGCCCACGTCATCCCGTCGCGGGGCCGTCATGTCTGTACCTCCGAGCGATTCGCAATTCTCCACCCGGCATGGGCCCGGCGCACCC
Organism: Planctomycetia bacterium; assembly: GCA_031387445.1. Lineage (GTDB taxonomy): Bacteria > Planctomycetota > Planctomycetia > Gemmatales > Gemmataceae > JALHQU01. The sequence goes on along the minus strand of JANNDF010000100.1, from coordinate 4,336 downwards.
GCAACGGACACATCCGAACCGAGCGCTACGCAACGGCTGACGGCCGACGGCGTGCTCCCGCCGGAATCGCGGGTGGGGCGGTTCGTCATTCGCAAACTGCTCGGCCGTGGCGGGATGGGCGGAGTGTACGCCGCCTGGGACGACGACCTGCGGCGGACGGTGGCGGTGAAGGTGATGCACCCGAACCTGGCGGACGACGGTGAACACCGCCTGCGGTTCTTGCGAGAAGCTCGCGCGGTCGCCTCACTGAACCACGACAACGTGGTGAGCGTGTTTGAGGTCGGACAGGCGGGCGGGCTGGTGTTCTTCGCCATGCCCCACCTGAACGGCATGACGCTGAGTCGGTTCCTGACCGACCGCGGCCCGCCGCCCGTACCCGTGGCCGTGCGGATCGCCCGCGAGGTGGCCGCGGGTCTGGCCGCCGCCCACGCAGTCGGCCTGCTGCACCGCGACATCAAGCCGGCGAACGTGTTCCTCGAAGCCCCGAAGGGGCGGGCCAAGCTGCTCGACTTCGGCCTGGTGTCTCGCGCCGCCGGCGATGCCGCCATCACCGAACCGGGTCTCGTGGTCGGCACGCCGGCGTACATGTCGCCGGAGCAGGCACGCGGCAAGACGCTCGACGCTCGCGCCGACCTGTTCAGCCTGGGCGCGGTGCTGTACCACATGATCGCCGGGCGGATGCCGTTCGCGGGGGAGAACTCGGTGGCGGTGCTGGCCGCCCTCGTGGGACCGCCCCCGCGGCCGGTCGGGCAATTGAACTCGCAGGTGCCGCCGCGGCTGGAACGCCTCGTCGAACGGCTGCTCAGCAAGGAACTGACCGGCCGCCCGGCTTCGGCCAGTGTGGTGGCAGACGAGCTACGGTCGATCGAACGCGAGTTCTCGTCACCGGGCACGAAGGCCGTCATCGTCCCCCCGCAGACCCCGATTCCCGGCCGCCTGCGGGTGACGACTCCAACCCCGATCCCGAAGGCGAGATCGCGATCGCGGGGGCCGAAGCGGGCACCCGGCTTGGGCGTCGGGCTGATGGTCGTGCTCACCAGCGGGGTGGTTCTCCTGGCGTTGGTCGGCGGGTTCGCGCTGGCCGCGTTCGTCATCTTGCCAGGCACCAAACCCACCACGCAACCGCCGACCACGCACCCGGCTCTGCCGACCGCCGAGTGGCAACCCCCTCCGTGGGGACTGCCCCCGCCTGGCGGTCCGCCCCCCCACGGCCCCGGTGGTCGCCCGCCGCCGCCGCGGGGTGGGCCAGGGGGACCGCCTCCCGGTGGGCCGCCACCGGGAGGTCCGATGGGACCGCCTCCGCGGTCGGGGTGACGGCGCCCGTTGCCACTTCTCCGCCCGCGCCGGACGATACTCCCATCCCCGCCCATGCTGCCCGGTTCCGTCCGCGGTGGGGTTCAGGAGTTCTCGTCATGCGTGCGCTTGCCATCGCGCTCGCGGCCGTCCTCGTCGGATCGGCCGCCTTTGCTCAAGACAAACCCAAAGCGGATCCGCCCAAAGCGGACTCGCCCAAGCCGGCCGAGGTGAAACTGCCCGACGGCGTGACCAAGGGGGTCACCGTCGAGGGCCTGACCGAGTACAAGCTGAAGAACGGCCTTCGCATCATCCTGTTGCCCGACGCCAGCCAGCCGAAGGTGACGGTCAACTGCACCATCTTCGTCGGCAGCCGGCACGAGGGGTACGGCGAGACGGGCATGGCCCACCTGCTCGAACACATGGTGTTCAAGGGCTGCCCGAAATTCCCGGACGTGCCGAAGGCGCTCCGCGACCACGGGGCCAACTTCAACGGCACCACCTGGCTCGACCGCACCAACTATTTCGAGACGATGCCGGCGTCGGACGAGAACCTGGAGTTCGGCATCGAACTGGAGGCCGACCGGCTGGCGAACAGCTTCATCGCCCGCGAGGAACTGATGAAGGAGTTCAGCGTGGTGCGGAACGAGTTCGAGATGGGCGAGAACAGCGCGGAGCGGGTGCTCTCCCAACGGATGATCGCCACCGCCTTCGAGTGGCACAACTACGGCAAGAGCACCATCGGCAACCGCTCGGACATCGAGAAGGTGCCGGTGGACAACCTGAAGGCCTTCTACAAGAAGTACTACCGCCCGGACAACTCCATGCTCATCGTGGCCGGGGCGTTCGACGGCAGCAAGGCGCTGGAGTTCACCGCCAAGCATTTCGGGGTGCTGAAGAACCCGGACGAGCCGGTCCGCAGCACCTACACCGAGGAGCCGGCCCAGGACGGCGAGCGAGTCGTCACCCTCCGCCGCGTGGGCAAGGTGGGGGCCACCGGGGTGGTATACCACATCCCCGCCGCCCGCCACCCGGACTTCGCCGCCATCGACGTGCTCGAGCAGGTGCTCACCAACGCCCCGAGCGGGCGGGTGTACAAGGCGCTCGTGGAGGCCAAGCTGGCCAGCAGCGTGAGCGGGAACGCCTACTCGCTACACGACCCCGGCTTCCTGGAGATCACCGCCCAGACCGACCCGGCGAACACCGAGAAGGCCCGCGACGCTCTGATCGACACCCTGGAAAACCTGGCCAAATCGCCGGTCACCGACGAGGAGGTGGAGCGAGCGAGGAAGGCCGGGCTGAAGCAGTTCGAGCAGATCAGCAACAACAGCCAGCAGTTGGCCATCCTGCTCAGCGAGTTCGCCGCCGCGGGCGACTGGCGGCTGTTCTTCCTGTACCGCGACCGGCTGGAGAAGGTGACGGCCGACGACGTGAACAAGGTCGCACAGAAGTACCTGATCCGCAGCAACCGCACCGTCGGCGTGTACATCCCGACGGAGAAGCCGGAGCGGGCCGAGGTGCCGACTGCCCCCGACGTGAAGGCGCTGGTGGAGAACTACAAGGGCCGCACGGCGGCGGCGAGCGGCGAGGCGTTCGACCCGACCCCGGAGAACGTGGAGAAGCGGGTGACCCGCGGGACGGTGGGCGACGGCATCAAGTACGCCCTGCTGCCGAAGAAGACCCGCGGCGAGACGGTGGTGATGAACCTGAACCTGCGGGTGGGGAACGAGGAATCGCTGAAGGGGAAGAGCACGGCGTTCGACTTCCTCGGGGCGATGCTGACGAAGGGGACGAAGAGCAAGACCCGCCAGCAGATCAAGGACGAGTTCGACAAGCTGAAGGCGACGGTGAGCGTCAGCACCGACGGCAGCCGCGGGCTGGGGCTGGTGACGGTGAGCGTGCAGGCGAAGCGGGAGCACCTGCCGGCGGTGCTCAAGCTGCTGGGCGAGGTGCTCCGCGAGCCGAACTTCCCGGAGAAGGAGTTCGAGGTCCTGAAGAAGGAAGAACTGGACGGGCTGGAGAAGGGGAAGACGGAGCCGCAGAACCTGGCGGTGAACGCCCTCCAGCGGAAGCTCTCCCCGTATCCGAAGGAGGACGTGCGGTACGTGCCCACGCTGGAGGAGGAGTCGGAACGGGTGAAGGCGGTGACGGTTGCCGACGTGAAGAAGCTGTACGAGGAGCAGGTGGGCGCGGGGGCGGGCGAACTGGTGCTGGTCGGCGACTTCGACCCGGCCGAGACGCTCAAGCAGGTGGAACCCTTCCTCAAGGGGTGGAAGTCGTCGGTGGCGTACAAGCGGATCGACCGCCCGTACCTGCCGAGCAAGGCGGAGGCGCTGGCCATCGACACCCCGGACAAGGCGAACGCCTTCTACCTGACCGTGCAGACGATCGAGCTGAAGGACTCGGACCCCGAGTACGCGCCGATCGCGGTGGGCAACTACCTGCTCGGCGAGGCGCCGCTGGCCAGCCGCATTAGCAACCGCGTGCGGGGGAGCGGCGGCCTGAGCTACATGGCCATGTCGCAGGCGATGGCCGGTGCGGTGGACAAGGCCGGCGGGTTCATGACCATCGCGATCACGAACCCGAAGAACCTGGACAAGGTGGACGCCATGATGACCGATGAAGTCGGCAAGTTCCTCAAGGAAGGGGTGAGCGCGAGCGAACTCGAAGAGGGGAAGAAGGCGTGGCTGGCCGCGAAGAAGCAGGAGCGGGCGAACGACGGCACGCTGGCCACCCAACTGGCCGGTGGGCTGTTCGTCGGCCGCACCATGACCTACTACGCCGACCTGGAGAAGCAGGTGGAGAAGCTGGAACCTGCCGACGTGAAGAAGGCGTTCGACAAGCACATCGACCCGAAGAAGATGGTGACCATCAAGGCCGGCGACCTGAAGAAGAAGGACGAGAAAGAGGAGAAGAAAGAGGAGAAGAAAGAGGAGAAGAAGTAAGAGGACGGTGATTCCGACGAGCCGAGCGGCGTGAGCCGCCGGGTGTGGCGAGGCCGGGAGCGTGAGCGACCGGAGCAATGGTTGCTCCGGTCGCTCAC
>JANNDF010000087.1:0-13110 GCA_031387445.1 Planctomycetia bacterium | reverse complement strand
TTGGGGGTAGTGTCTCAGTTTGGCAGCGACTCTATTTTCTGCGGGACGTCCGCCCCCGTGCTCGCCCGCAATAAGGTCTGAATGCCGACCTCGAAGAGGAGACCGGCCGCAAGGAGCCACAGCATGATTGCGACCACCCATCGGCCGCCACCGCGACGGGCGAACCGGTAGCCCAGCCACCCCGTCCACGCGGCGGACAGACAGAGAACCGCGATCCAGACCCAGCGGGTGAAGTCGTCCACGTCGCTGCCTCAGGTGGGTCGGCGCGACGGGCGCCGTCGCTGGACCCACTCTACGCGAACTGGGGGTTGGTGTGAGTTGAAACGGACGCGGGCGGCGGAGGTGGCCTCCGTCGCCCGGTGCGAGATGGTCGTCGCGGCTCAATCAGGTGGCGGTCACTTCGATGACCACGCACGACACGTTGTCGCGGGAGCCGCTGTCGAGTGCGAGCTGGCCGAGGCCTTCGGCGCACGCCTGCATGTCCCCCTGTCCGCCGATGTAGTCGGCCATTTTGTCGTCGGACACCACGCCGGACAATCCGTCGGAGCAGAGCAGAAGGCGGTCACCGTCCTGGATGGGCAGCACCGCCACATCCGGCCCGTCGCCCACCTCTTTGCTGCCCAAGTACTTCCACAGCACGTTGCGGAACTTGTGCTCCTTCGCCTCCGCCGGGGTGATGGTGTTCGCCTCCACCAGAGCCTGTGCGAGCGAGTGATCGACGGTCAGTTGCGTCGCCTTCCCACCGCGAACGGCGTAGCAGCGGCTGTCGCCCACACCGGCGACGAACAGTTCGCCCCCCCGCCGCCACACGGCCAGCACCACCGTGGTGCCCATGTTCTTCATGTCGCGGTCGAGGGCGCCCATCGCCATGATCTCTTCATTCGCCTGCACGATGGCCCGGCGGATGGCCGCCTTCACCCCTTCGGCCGCAAGGGTGGGGGTGAGCGACTTGCGCAGCTCGCGGGGGATGATCTCGATCGCCTTCTTGCTGGCGATCTCGCCGGCCGCCTGCCCGCCCATGCCGTCCGCCACGATGGCCACTGTGAGGTCGGGGAACGCTTTCACGTCCACCGCGTCCTCGTTGTTCTCGCGGTAGTTGCCGAGCAGGCTGCACTTGCCAATGTTGAGCGCGAACGCCATGGGAGACCAGGGATTCGGAGGACGGGCTGCCAGACCGCGCGTTTCCGCCGGTTGACACCCGCCGAATCTCCCGACACGACCGACGAGTGGGACGGGAGTGCCGACGGGGTGTTCGAGTCAGCTTACAACGGCCGTGACGGGGATGCAACTTTCCCGACCGGCGGCGGGGCGTTTGGGGCGGACCGGCGCGTTAGGACCGGAACAGCAGCCCGATGATCAGCCCGATGAGCATTGCGATGCCAGCGGCGGCCGCCACCAACTTCCAGACGGTGAACGGGCGGGCAGGCGTCAGCAGTTCGCCCACGGGGTTGTACCGGGCGGGCGGTCCTTTGTGGGTGACCACCTGTATGGAGTCGTACTCGTCGGTCTTGGGCGTGTCGGCCGAGGCGGCGGTCACGGGCGGCAGGGGGAGGAGGGTGCGGGTGGACGACCGCGGCTCCAGGTGGCGGTCGAGAGGCGTCTGGCCGGTCACGCAGGCGGCGAGCGGGGCGTGCGGCAGCGGGGTGTCGGGCACGCCGTGCAGGACGGTCGCCGACAGGACCGACGCCGGGCCGCCGGGGGTGAACTCGTCGAGCATCAGGTCGCGGAACTCGGGCACACTCCGTAGCGGGCTGAACGGCCCGGCCTTGGTACGGCTGACCAGGATGACGGACAGGTCGCCGAGTGCCCCGGCCTGGACGTTCCGCCGCACCGTCTCGGTCGTCCCCTTCACCGTTTTGGGGAACCCGCAGTCGTAGAACACCATGTACCACAAGTCGTCGCCGACCGGGATGAGTTGGGTGCCGCTGTTCGCCCCGGCCCGCGACTTCCACGTCTCGCCGAGCAGGTCTTCCATGAACTCGCGGCAACTGGTCTGCCGCTCGGCCGGGTTCGCCCGCATGGCCCGCCGGATGGTGCTGTCGGTGCGGTCGGACAGATCGGGCACCAGGCTCTTGGGCGTCGGCAGTTCGTCTCGCGTCTTTTTCAGCCAGCAGTCGAGCGGGCTACTCTTGTCGAACGGCACCCGCCCGGTGACGGCCATGTACAGGGTGGCCCCCAGGCTGTACACGTCGCTCCGCACGTCCACGTGCTTGGCGTTGCGGAACTGCTCCGGGGCCATGTAGTGCGGGGTGCCCAGCCCCTTGCCGGTGCGGGTCAGGTTGTCGTCGCTCTCCACGTCCCGCACCAGCCCCAGGTCGGTCAACTTGGCCGTCAGGTCAGGCGTCACCAGCACGTTGTCCGGCTTCACGTCGCGGTGGATGAGGCCCTGCTTGTGGGCGGCGTGCAACCCGTCGCACACTTGCGCGAGGATGTGGATGGCATCCGACTCGCTCAACCTCCCCTTCTGCTCCACCTTCTCGCCCAGGCTCTGGCCGGGCACATATTCCATCACCAGGAACGGCACCGGCGGGGCGCCGGAGTAGTCAATGGCCCGCACCACGTTCGGGTGGTCAATCAGGGCGGCCGCCCGGAACTCCTGCTCGAACCGCTTCATCAGCAACTTGTTCCGGGCCGTCTCGTGCGGGATCACCTTGATGGCCACCACCGGCCCGCCGCTCGCCTTCCGCCCGCGGAAGACGGCCCCCATGCCGCCCTCGGCGATCTTTTCCAGCAACAGGTAGTCGCCGATCTGGCGACGAGCGGGTGGCGATTCGGTGGACATCACGGCCAACCGGCGAGTAGGCGGGGCAGACCCGTCGATTCGTACCGATTCGACGGGTTATGCATGCCACCTTAGCTCACGCCAGGACGGAATCCGTACGATTCTGCAATCCGACTGAAAAATCAGCCACGCGTTCGGGATCTCCCGATAACGGGATGACCGCCCGGCGGACTTTTCGCGCCGGTGTCGGAACTCCCGTCGCGCCCTGCGAAATCGCCATCGGATGCCGTTTTCGCTCCGCCGCTTACAATCCCGAGTGCCGGGTTCCCCGTCGGACACTCATCGGGTTCCCCTCGCCCGGTTACTCGCACCGGAGACTGATCAAATGCGCCGCTTCCTGCTCCGCGGGCTGGCCGCCGCCGTTGTTGCCGCGTTCGCCGCCGCCGCCCCCGCCTACGCCCTGCGGGTGGCCGTCATGCCGGCCGCCTCCACCAAGACCAAGACGTTCCAGGCCGACACTGTTGTTGTCGGCAAGGTGGTGGGGATCGACCAGGAGACGGTCGATCTGGAGATCTACCCCGGCCAGCCGAAGGTGGCCCACGCGGTCGCCAACATCAAAATCGAGTCGGCGCTGGTGGGGGCGAAGAACGTCACCCACGTGAAGGTGGCGTTCGTGAAAGCCGATCAGCCGGGTGGTGGCAGCGGCCCGGGTCGCGGCCGCCCCGGTTTCGGTGGCCAGCAGTACACCCCGGCCGAAGACCACGAGGGCGTCTTCTTCCTTCAGAAGCACCCCGGCTCGGACACCTACTTCACTGTCCAGATGGGTCACGCCCCGGTCCTCTCCACGGACGCCAACTACAAGAACGAAGTGGTCAGCGTGAAGGCGATGGTGGCCGCCTTCGCCGACCCGGTGAAAGCGCTCTCCGCCGACAAGGCCGAAGACCGCCTGGCCAACGCGCTCAGCCTGGCCCAGAAGTACCGCGCCGCCCCGACCAACAACCCGTCCGGCGTGATCGACGAGACGCCCATCCCGGCCGACCAGACCAAGCTGTTCATGAAGGTGCTGACCGACCTGGACTGGGCCAAGCACGCCGACGCCCCGAAACTGGCCGACGCCCTCGGCCTGATGCCCGGCAACTACGGCATCCCGCGGGTGACCGGCAGCGACGGCGAGGACGCCATGGCCGCCCGCCAGAAGGCGTTCAAGGCGTGGGCCGACAAGTTCGGCGGCAAGTTCGAGGTGATGAAGGTGTCGGCCAAGCCGCTCACGGGCAAGGACACGGGAACTGGTACCGTCACCCCCGTGCCGCCGATCATCCGCAAGTAACCTCCCCCACCGAACAACCGACCCCGAGGATCACCCCATGCGTCGCGTATTCCGATTGGCCCTCGCCGCCGCCGCCGTCGGCGGGGTCGCCTTCGCCCAGGTGCAGGCTCGCCCCTTACCCGCCCCCATTCCGCCCCCCGGTGGCGGTGGGATCGGCATCCCCGGCCCGGTGGCCGTGTACACCGGCCCGACCGCGTTCCAGAAGACGGTGAACGCCCATTTGGTGGTGACCGGCACGGTGAGCGTTGCCAAAGAGACCGTCGAGGCCCCGCTGTGGCAGGGGTCGCCGACGAAGGCCACCTTCCGCGTGGCCATCATCAAGGTGACGGACACCCTGCTCGGCGAGAAAGCGGCCACGGTGAAGGTGCTGCTAGGTGCCGCCGACCCGACGTACATCAACGACCCATTCCCCGGCCAACCGCCGCAGCCGTACGTCGCCCAGGTGCCGAACCAGATCCAACTGATCGACGGGCAGGAAGGGACGTTCTTCCTCACCAAGCACCAGACGGTGGCCGACGCCTACACCCACGCCCCCGGCAGCCCGCCGCTCAACCCGCTGGACACCAAGTACAAGGCCGAACTGGAAGAAGTGAAGGCAGTGGGGGCCGTCCACGCCGACCCGACGAAGGCGCTGAAGGCGGAAAAGGCGGGCGACCGCATGAAGGCGGCCTTCGTGCTCGTAACGAAGTACCGCCGCCCGCCGGCCTTCGATGGCAAGGCGTACGAGCAGAAGGCCCTCGCCGCCGATGAGGCGAAACTCATCTTCAAGGCGCTGCAGGACGCCGACTGGGAACTGTGGGACAAGCCGCAGCAGCCGGGCGAGATCCGCGACTACACCCTGAACCCGACCAACCTGCTCAGCCAGTTGCAGATCTACACCGGCGCGCCGGGCAAGGGCAACTTCCCGCAGGTCCGCCCGCAGCCCGGCCAGGGGTACTACACCGCGTACAAAGCGGCGTTCACCACCTGGATGGAAGGCGACGGCAAGGACTTCGAGATCAAGCGGTACTTGGCCCCCGGCGAGAAGAAGGACGAGCCGAAGAAGTGACCGCCGACTTCGCAACGTGCGGCCGGGGCCCCCCGGCCGCTTTCGTTTTCGGTCTACTTGCCCTTCGCCTCCGGGTACTTCGCTCGCAATCCCTTGTACTTCTTCACCTCATCAGCCTTCTCGGTAGCGGTGTACAGTGCGATGAGCCGATCCAGGGCATCGGGAATGCGGGTGAGCTCCTTCTGCGGGATGTCCTTCTCCCGCTCCTTCAGCCCCAAATATCCCGCCAGCAGGTGCATCTCGGCGTCCGCGTACTTCTTCTGTCCGACCAGTGCCCCGCCGAGCAGCGACTGAGAGTAGAACGTGGTCCAGAGTTCGGGTTCCTTCTTTTTGCGGACGGCCAGGCACTCGCGGAGCATCTCCTCGGCGAGCGTGAACAGCTCACCCTTGTTGCAGTGGTTCCCTGCTCCGGCAAGCACTTTGGCGAACTGCGGGTCTTCCTTGGGGAACTGCGCCCGCTTCGCGTCCACATACTGTCGAATCAGCGGTGCAGCCTTATCCCCCTGTTTCAGGCCACAGTACGCCACTCCGAGACTGTACTGACTAGCGACGGTGTCCGGATGGTCGGCCCCGAGTTTGGCGATTTTCATCCTCACCACCTCCTCGAGTACCAGCACGGCCTTCCCGTGCTGGCCGGCTATTGATTGAACCACCCCCAGGTTGGACATGGTGTTCAGGGTGTCCGGATGGTCCGCCCCCAGTTTGGCCGTTTGGAGTTTGACCGCCTCCTCAAGGAGCAGCCCCGCTTTGTCCGGCTGGTCGGCTAGCGAGTAAGTCGCCGCCAGATTGCCCATCAGGGACAGGCGGTGCGGGTGGTCGGCTTCCAGTTTGGCCGTGAATTGTTTGAGCAAGTCCTCGAAGAGCGGCAGAGCTTTGTCCGGCTGCTCGGCCTGCGTGTAATACACCGCTAGGTTGTTCATGATGGTCAGAGTTTCGGGGTGGTCGATCCCCAGCTTTTGCTTGTGCAGTTTGACCACCCGTTCGAACAGCGGCAGGGCTTTGTCCAACTTGTTGGCGGTCAGGTAAGCAGCCGCCAGGTTATTCAGACTGATGAGGGCGTGCGGATGATCGGCACCCAGCACGGCCGTCTGCCGTGTCAACGCGTCATCGAGCAGCAGCACCGCCTTCTCCGGCTTGCCAGCAAACATGTAACACTCTCCCACAGAACTCAGGCTGAGGAGAGTCTCTCGGTGGTCGGCTCCCAGCTTGGCCGTCTGTAGGTTGAGACACTCTTCGTGCCGCGCCAGTGCGTCTCCCAACCGACCTGCATCCTTGTAGCAGACCGCCAGGTTGTGCAAATCGACCAGGGTCTGCGGGTGGTCGGGGCCAAGAGTGGCCTTATGCCGGCCGTACACCTTCTCTTGCAACGGCACGGCCTTATCAAGCTGACCGGTTTGTCGGTATCCATCCGCCAGGTTGTGCATGGCGATGGCGGTTTGCGGGTGGTCGGCCCCGAGTTTGGCCTGGTAGGTGGCGTACGCCTTCTCATACATCTCGAGCGACAGTTTGTAATCACCCAGCGCACCGAGCGAAACACCCAACGTACTCTGCATCTGGGCCACCACCAGCGGGTCGCCGATGGCCGCCCCGTCCAGTTCCTTCACCGCCCTCGTCAGGTTCTCCCGCAGCACGTCCTGGAGCGGCCGTCCGCTTTCGGCGATCTTCTTCTGATCCAGCGATGCGAACACCGAACCGAGAATCTCGTTGTTCTTCTGGGAGAAACCCAGTTTCTGCTCGGCATCAAGCAGTGCCTCGACTTTCGCGTCCCGCTCCTCCCGCATCTTCCCGGCGTAGGTCGTCGTCTCGCCCTCGGCGGTGGTCGCCCGGTGGAGCAGCAGGGAGGCGACGACGAGACCTGTCAGCAGTGCGCCAGCGATACCCCCGCTCGACCACACGATCACCCGCTGTCGCTTCCGCGTCTCGGCCGCTCGCACCACTGCCGCCGCCCGCTCCGTCTCGGCTTGCCGCAATCGCCCTTCCACCCCCGCCCGATACACCGCCACCTCGGTCGCCACCGCACGCCCGTCGGTCGGGCGACTCTCGCGGTCGGCCGCCAAGCACCGCTTCGCCAGGGCGATCAACTCGGTGTCCGCCCCGCACGACTCCAACCGCGCTATCACGTCGGACATCTCCGCGTTCGCCGCCTTCCGCACCGTGTCCCTGGCGTCTGTGCCGACGAACGCCGGCCGGCCGGTCAGGATCGTTGCCAGTATCGAGCCGAGGGCGAACACGTCGGCGCGGGCGTCCACCGCCTCCCCGCGAGCCTGTTCGGGGGCCATGTAGCCCGGCGTGCCCATGACCGCGCCGACGCGGGTGAGGTCGGGGCCGTCGGGGGCAGCATCGGAACCCCCGCCCTCGCGGGCAGGGTTCGCCTGATCTTTCGCCAGCCCCCAGTCCATCACCTGCACCTCGCCGAACTCACCGACCATCACGTTCAACGGTTTCAGATCCCGGTGGATGATCCCGCGACTGTGAGCGAACCCGACCGCCTGAGCGACCTGCTCGAAGGTTTGCACGAACCAGGAAAGTTCACGGGACGGCGACGGGCGGGCCTTCAACTGCACCGCCAGCGTTCGCCCGTGGATGAGCTTCATCGCCAGAAAGGGAGTGCCATCCGGCAGCGTGCCGAGAACGTGGACGGGCGGGATGTTCGGGTGCGGCAGCCTCGCGGTGATCTTGCTCTCCGTGACGAACCGCTCGGCATTCGCCCCCGGAAGGAGTGTTTTGATTGCCACCTCGCGGTCGAGCGTGAGGTCGCGTGCGGCATACACTTTCCCCATGCCGCCTTTCGCGATCTCGCTGGTCATGCGATAGCCGGGGATGCTCGGAGCGTCGATCGGTGGGTCGGGCAATCGAGGGCGTGTGGAATCGGCAGAGGCGTCCACCGTAGCCGACGGGTCGGCCGGCGGGCGGAGGACGGTGCGGTCGGGGTCGGCGGACGGTTGATGTGGGGACACGGCGGCACCTCGGAGCGGTACGGCGATTATGCCAAACGTGCGAACGGATGTCGAGGGGCGGGAGGGGTAGGTAGGGGTCAAGTGGAGAAACTGAAATTCCTCAGATGAACAGCCATCACCTTCGCCCCTGACCAGCGGGGTCACCGCCACAGGGCGGTCGGGTCGTTGACGTTCCGCTCCGCCACCTCCTGCTCGATCATTCCACCCTTGAACAGCCGCCGCACTGCCTCGTCGAACCCGACCATCCCGTCCGCGCGGCCGGTGAGCAGGCAGTTGTCAATGCTCTCCATCTTCCCCAGCCGGATGGCCGCCGCCACCGGGTGGGTGTTCCACAGCACCTCAATCGCCAGGTGCCGCTTGGCCCCGTAGGTGACGTCGGGAAGCAACCGTTGGGCCACCACAGCCCGCAGGCTGAGCGCCAGTAGCCCCCGCACGTCCCGCTGGACGTCCTGCGGGAACAGGTCGGCGTAGCGGGAGACCACCCCCTTGGCGTCGCGGGCGTGCAGGGTGGAGAACACCAGGTGCCCGGTCTCGGCGGCGGTCATCGCCATCTGCGCCGTCTCGCGGTCCCGGATCTCGCCAACCAGAATGACGTCCGGATCCTGACGCAACCCGGATCGCAGCCCGTCGGCGAACGTGGGCACGTCCGCCCCCACCTCCCGCTGCGTCACCACCGAGCCGGGGTTCCGCGGGAAGGTGTACTCGACCGGGTCCTCCACCGTCAGGATTCGGCACCCGCCGGCCGCGTTGATCTGGTTGACGATCATCGCCAGGGTGGTGCTCTTGCCCGTTCCGGTCGCCCCGCCGACGATCACCAGCCCGTCGCGGAGGGCGGCCAACCGGTCGCCCAGTTCGGGCGGGAACTCGGCCCATGCGAACGTCGGGATGGCCGGCGGCACCACCCTCGCACACCCGGCCAGTACCCGCCCGGCGTGAAACAGGTTAATTCGGAACCGCTGCCGCCCGCTGGGCAGACTCAGGTCGAGGGCGAAGTCCACATCGCCCCCCTGACGGAGCCGGCCGACCAGGTGGGCGGGGCAGAGCGCGGGTAGGAGGACATCAGTGTCCGTGATCGGCGTGGCGGGCAGTTCGGAAAGCTCCCCGTGGACGCGCAACACGGGCGGGTAACCCTGCACCAGGTGCAAGTCGGACGCTCCGCTCTCGACCGCGGCAGTGAGCCATTCGAGGAGAGGGGCGGGGATGACAGGCGTGTCGTTCGGGAGGTCCATTCGGCGATACCGCGACGGGTGTGTTCCGACTCATTCCACGGACGACTTGTGAGCGGCGAATGAGGCTCCCCCACTGCCCGCGGGCGTGACGACCATCGCGATCAGAGGCGAGTCGCGGTGAGCGTGTCGGCCGGATCTCGCTTGATGTCGAACGCGGTGAGGACGACCGTTCCGCCTCCGGGGAGCGGGATCACGAACGGCTCGGTCAGGGCAGGCCGGTTCCACACCGTGCTTGCCACCATCTCGTCGGCCCGGATGACCACCACTGCGATCAACAGAGCCGCGGACTTCTTCCATCCCAACCGCAAGAGTTTGTCCGCCGCCGCCTCCATCTGCTGTCGCCACTCGACCCTCACGCGATCTCCGTCTTGGAGTAGGACGACCTCGGCGAACAGCCAGCAGTGGTCTGCCCCCTCGTTCGGCCCGCCGACCCGCAGGCCGCCCACGTTACGCGCCGGGTCCGCCTCGTCGGTCACCCCTTCGCTGGCGTAAGTGGGCCGTGCAGTGACCTCGCAGAACGCGGCATCGGCCTCCTGCCCCTTGCAGGCCAGGAACGCCTCCCGGGTGAGCCACTCGTCGAACGGGGCAGCGGTCTCTGCCATCGCCTGCCACTCGGCCGCCTTCGCCGACAAACGCTCGCAGACACACCGGAACACAGCGACGGCGAACGTGTACGAACTCGCCACTAGACCACTCCTGTTCGGAACGATGACAGACCCGGTCGCTGACACCCCGGCCGGCTCGGGCCGCGGACCGATCGATTGAGTGGGCGGGGGCGGGGGCGGGGCGGATCGTTCGGGCGGCTCGGTCCCCTCGCGTTCGAACCGCCGGAGTTCTGGTACAGATCGACCGACCGCCCAACCCGTTCTGTCCGATGGTGAGTATTGTAAATGGGTTCTCATCTCCCGTATCGGCTGGGGTGCCGGGAGCCGTCATCCGGCAGCCAGCCCTGGGCGCGAGCCTAGAATTGAATCGCCCCTTCTCCGCCAGCCGTACCGACCCGCTCATGCACGCCTCCGTACGCACTCGCCTCGGCCCCCTCCTCGCCCTCGTCGCCCTCCTGGCTGTCGTGGGCGCGCTCGGCATCGTCGGCCCACCCCATGCTCCCCCGCCACGACCGGACACCGGTGGCGTCCGACTGGTGGTGCTGGTCTACTTCGATCAGTTCCGCGGCGACTACCTGGCCCGCTGGCGAGATCAGTTCGGCGAGGGCGGGTTCCGCCGCCTGTGCGACGACGGGGCGTGGTTCACCGACTGTCACTACCCGTACGCGTACACCGTCACGGCGGCCGGGCACTCGTCCGTTGCCGCCGGCTGCCCGCCCGTTGATCACGGAGTAGTGGGCAACGAGTGGTACGACCGCCAGGTCGGCAAGTCGGTGAACTGTGTCGGCGGCGCCCGCGGGCCGTCCCCCGAGCGGCTCCTGCGGCCGGTCCTCGGCGACGCCATCAAGGTCGGCACCGGCGGGCGAGGGAAGGTGGTCGGGCTGTCACTCAAGGACCGCGGTGCCATCCTCCCGGTCGGACGGAAGGCGGACTCGGCGTACTGGATGGACACCGGCAGCGGGCGGTTCGTCACCTCGGCGTACTACCGGGATTCGGTGGCCCCGTGGGTGGCCGAGTTCAACGCGGGCAAGCCGGCCGACCGCTGGAAGGGCGAGCGGTGGGAGCGGTTGCGGGCGGACCTGGACTACGCGAAACTGAGCGGGCCGGACGACGCCCCCGGCGAAAGCGATGGGGCAGCCGGGCAGGGGAAGACTTTTCCACACCCGTTCGAGCCGACGGACCCAAAGAAGAAGCCGGCCTACGGATCGGCCGTATACACCTCCCCGTTCGGCAACGAACTGCTGTTGGCGTTCGCCGAGCGGGCGATCACCGCCGAACACCTGGGCGAGGACGACACCCCCGATTTACTGTCGATCAGCTTCTCGTCGAATGACGCCGTCGGGCACGCGTGGGGGCCGGACTCGCAGGAGGTGCTGGATGTAACCTTGCGATCCGACCGGGTGATGGCCCGCCTGTTGGCCACCCTGGATGCTCGCGTCGGCCTCGGGCGGTACGTGCTGGCCATGTCCGCCGACCACGGCATCTGCCCGCTGCCGGAGGCCAGCCGCAAGCAGGGGCGGGAGACGGCCGCCCGCGTCCAGCCACTGAACACGGCCAAGGTGGAGGCGTTCCTGACCGAGCGGTACGGACTGGGGGCGGGCAAGTGGGCGGAGGCGGTGGGGGTGCCGTGGGTGTACCTGAATGCGAAAGCGATCACGGCCGCGGGGCAGAAGCTAGAGGGAGTGGAAGCGGCGCTGGCCGAGTGGCTATCGAAACGGGAGGGCGTGCGGCGGGTACTCACCCGCACCGAACTGACCGCGGGTGTTGCCGAGAACGACCACATCGGGCGGATGGTGGCGCGGTCGTTCCACCCCGCACGGTGCGGCGACCTGTACGTCCTGCTCGAACCGTACGACCTGCCGTCCGCCCCCCTCGGGAGCGGGACGACGCACGGCAGCCCGTGGGAGTATGACACGCACGTGCCGCTGGTGGTGTACGGGGCCGGGGTGGTGCCGGGGGTGCGAACGGAGCGGGTCAGCCCGCTGGCGGCGGCCGCGATCCTGTCACACGCAGCCGGCGTGCGACCGCCAACCGGGGCAAGTACCCCCACCCCGCCGGGCCTGTTCGCCGACGGGGAGTGAAGAAGATGAACAACGGTTCAGACTCAAGACGGCGGCGGTGAAGGCGTGAACGGCGTCCATCGCCTTCACTGATTTTTCGTTGCGTTGTCGACGGCCCGGTCGTCACCATGGGCAGAAGACTCGCAGGCCCGCCCGGACCATCGCCATGGACTGCTCCCGCCTCGCGTCGCTCACCCTCTCGCTGACGCTGATCGTTCCATCCCTCTCGGCCCAACCCGATCCCCAGCGGCGTGGTGCCATGGACGGGAACGCGGTCGTCACGGCGTTAGCGTTCTCGCACCTGTACGCCACCCCTGAGTCGCTCGGTCCGGGCAAGGACCGGGAGTTGAAGACGAAGTTGATCGCCGGCCTCGGGAAGACACCCGAACTGACGTGGGACACGGCGGGCGAGTTCTTCGACAAGAGCACGTTCCGGACGCTGAGCGGGGGCAAGGACGCCATTTCGATGGAAAGGGTGGGGCAACTGGTGAGCGAAAAAACGCCGCAGTCGCGGCAGGACATGATCGCCAAGACCCGCAAGCACGCCGACCTGCTCAGCACCCAGTTCGATCAGATCGAGCAGCATCATCACAAGCCGGCCGACGAGTTGGTGGCGTGGGTGGTGAAGCACTACCAAGTCGGGAAGCCGCTGGGGGTGATTGTCGTCTGCACCGGGAACACCCGCCGAAGCATGCTGGGGGCCACGATGGGGAACGTCGCCGCCGCCTACCACGGCCTGCCCGACTTACACTTCTACAGCGGGGGCACCGAGCCGGACGCCATCAACCCGCGGACGATCGCCACCCTGAAGGAGATCGGTCTGGACATCGAGGCGACGGGCAAAGAAGCGGCCCGCGGGAAGAAGGGGGACGAGAACCCGATCTACCGCGTGCAGTGGGGGAAAGGGATGGAGACGGCCGAGTTCTCCAAGAAGTACTCCGACGCGGCCAACCCGCAGGAGAAGTTCGCCGCCATGATGGTGTGTAGTGAGGCCGAGACCGCCTGCCCGAACGTCGCCGGGGCGACCACCCGCATCCCCGTGTTGTACCTCGACCCGAAGGCGTTCGACGGGGCGCCGTTCGAAGCGGCGAAGTACGCCGAGCGGCGGGACGACATCGGCCGGTTCATGCTGAGTGTGATGACGCAGGCCCGCCGGCGACTC
>JANNDF010000049.1:0-1155 GCA_031387445.1 Planctomycetia bacterium | reverse complement strand
TCTCCCCTGCGGAGCGGGGGAGAGGTCGCTGCACCGAGCGGAGCGAGGGCGGCGGGTGAGGGGGCTAGTCCGATTCAACTCCGACACTGTCACCGGAACCACCCCACCATGCGCACCCTCTCCCTGCTGCTGCTCGTCCCCGGCGTCGCCCTCGCCGCCGACCCGCCGAGCGTGACCGTCAACAAGGCCCGGCTCGACTGCCTCAAGGCGGCCAAGATGCCGGCCGTCGAGAAGGTCATCCCGTTCGACACGCCCGAGGCCGACAAGGTGCTCGCCGCGCTCGAGGTGTTCCCGCCCGACAACCCGTGGAACATCCCGGTGGCCGACTGGCCGCTTCACCCGCGGTCGAAGCAGATCGTCGCCACCGTCGGGGCGGAGAAGCCGCTGCGGTACAACACCGACATGGGGTTCGTCATCGTCCCGCCGACGCAGAAGACGCAAGACCTGCTGAGCGTGGAGTACAAGGACGAGTCCGACAAGGGGCCGTTCCCCATCCCGGACACCATGTTCATCGAGGGCTGGCCGGCCCAGTACAAGCGGGACGACAAGCTGAAGAAGTGGACGCTCGACGACGTGCAGCGCGACTCCGCGAAGCTGGAAGGCGACCGCCACGCCATCGTCGTCGATCCGGCCAACCGCAAGCTGTACGAGTTCTTCAGCACCTACAAGACGGACAAGGGGTGGAAGGCGGCGCAGGCGTCGGTGTTCGACCTGAGTTCCAACAAGCTGCGGCCGGACGGGTGGACGAGCGCCGACGCCGCCGGGTTGCCCATCTTCCCTGCCGTGATCCGATACGACGAACTGAAGCGGGGCGTCATCGACCACGCCCTGCGGGTGACGGTGCGGAAGTCGCAGCGTGCGTACGTGTACCCGGCCACGCACTTCGCCAGCAAGCTGACGGACAAAGACCTGCCGCGGATGGGCGACCGCCTGCGACTGCGAAAGGACTTCGACACGTCGAAGTTCTCCGCCGAGGTGAAGGTGATTCTGGAAGCGCTGAAGACCTACGGCATGTTCGTGGCCGACAACGGCATCGAGTGGGCGGTGTCGTGCTCGCCGGACGAGCGAATCCCGGTGCTGCACGAGGAGCTGCGGAAGGTGAAGGGGAGCGACTTCGAGGTGGTGACCCCGCCGGAGGGCTACAAGCCGGCGAAC
>JANNDF010000025.1:0-4137 GCA_031387445.1 Planctomycetia bacterium | reverse complement strand
GGGGTTGTTGGCGGGCCACGCGGCGGCGGCGGTGATCGCCGATCAGGGGTACGACAAGCAGGAGTTGGTGGACGGCATCAAGGGGCGGGGGGCGGAGGCGGTCATCCCGCCGCGGGCGAACCGCCTGGACCAACGGGAGATCGATCCGCACCTGTACCGGGAGCGGAACGTGGTCGAGCGGTTCTGGGCGCAGGCCAAGCAGTTCCGCCGGGTGGCCACCCGGTACGAGAAGAAGGCCGCCAACTTCCTCGGCTTCGTCTGGGTGGCCGCCCTGATGGTGATGATGAAGTAGCCAGGACATCGTGGCCCTCCCAGCTACAGTCCACACGGCCTACAGTCCCGTCCTACGGCTTAAACACTTCCTGGGTGCGGGGTGGGCATTCCAGGTCCGCGCCGCCTGGAACCTCGCCGCAGCGTTCGAAGAAGTCCACTCGACCGGGTGTGTGATCGGAGACGTGAACCCGAAAAACATCTTCGCCCTTCAGGACGCCCAAGTTCGCATCATCGACTGCGATTCGTTCCAAATGCGTGTGAGCGGGAAGTTGTATCGGTGCGAAGTGGCGATGCCGGAATTCCTCCCGCCGGAGCTCCAGGGCAAATCACTTGACGCCATCGAGCAAACGGCAAATCACGACCTGTTCCGTCTGGCAGTCGTCATCTATTACCTGCTCTTCGTAGGCCGGCACCCATTCTCCGGACCTTACACCGGACCTGGAGACCCCGGGCTAGCAGGCTACATCCGTGAGTACCGTTTCACCCAGGGACCGTTCGCCACGAGCCTTCTCAGAGCGCCCCCATTGCACACGCCCACGTTCGCAGACATCCCGCTCGACTTGGGGATGCTGTTCCGCCGGGCGTTCGAGCGGGGGAGCGAGAACGGCAACCGCCCGCGACCGACCGAGTGGATGACGGCGCTGAAAGGGTTGGAGGGGAACATCGTTGAATGCCGTGCCGATCCGGGGCATCAGCATTGGAAAGGACAGCCGCGGTGCGTCTGGTGTCGGCTGACGGACGGCGGTGCACCCGAATACTACATCGGCGCAGGCGGTCACTCGGCGGGGTTCGCCGTCGATGAGAAGAAACTCCAAGAGGTGATGCGGCGACTGGCGGAGGTTGCCGAACCGCCCGCCGCCCCCACCCGTGCCAACTACCGGCGTGGTGTCGCGGTCGCCGGCCGGCCGCTGACCGAACAGGCCGCACGGTTGCGAGCGGCTTGGGACTCGGCGTCGACCACCGCCAACGGGATCATTAACGCCCGACGCGCGGAGGAGGCCCACGAAATCCGGTTGGCTGAGGCGAACGAAGCTCGACTGTTGGCAGAAATGGACGACGAATTCGCTGCCGAAGAAGAGGAGTGGGACGAGGGGTACGCGGAGGCGCGGGCGGTGGTTGCCGAGAAGTGGAAGGACCGCCGGCGGATCACCATTATCCTAGCGTCCGTCGCCGCGCTGGGTGTCGTCGCGGTGTGCGCCGGAGTTTTCGTCCACCGCATCCTGGCCATCACCGGGGGGATCGCCACGGCCGTGTTCGGGGTGTGGCTCTTAGTCCACTTCGCCCTTCTCAGTTTCGGCGCGCCGAGCCGCCACTTGACGGAACTGCGAGCGAAGTGGAAACGGATCAAACGGGATTTTGCCGACCGTCGGGAAGAGTTAAGCGACCGCACGGCCGACTTCCGACGGGCCGCCCGCAACGAGACGGACGGGGTGATCCAGAGGCAGGAGGCGCGGGTGGCTTTGACCGAGCGAGCGTACCTCGATCACGTCGCCGCCGAGCGGCGAGGACGGGAGCAGCGGTTCCAAGATTGCGAGCGGGTAGTCGCCGATTTAGAGCGGACGCTGAAGATGCGTGCGGACGGGGCCATCGGCCGACACCGGCGGGTGAAGGCGGAGTTGTCCGCGCTGGTTGATCGGTGTCGGAATCTCACCGCCGAGTACCAGACGGAACTGCGGCGGGTGGTGGCGAGCGCCGAAGCTAACGCTCGCACCCGCCACCTGCGGATGCACCTGCTCACCGATGCGGACATCCTCGGCATCGGGGCCGGTCGGAAGCAGACACTCATGGCAAACGGTATCTCCACCGCTGCCGACGTGAGTTGGGATGCCGTTCGCGGGATCAGCGGGTTCGGAGAAACCTTCACCCGGCGACTGGTCGATTGGCGAACCGGGATTGAGCGATCGTTCTCGTTCAACCCGACTGCGGCGACCAGTTCGAGCGAACACCGCGCACTCGTTCAGCAGTTCCGAACCCGACAAAACCAATACCAATCTGACATGGACCGGCTCTTGGGCGAGTTGATGACTCAACAGGCCCCAGACTTCTCCGCACAACAAGCCGGATTCCGACTCGCAGTTGCCGAATGGGAACAAGCAGATGCCGACCTTCGGGTGCTTACGACCCGCGGTTGACCCGCGTGCGGCCGATTGCTCGGACACTCTTTCTTCCGGACCAGCGACGATGGTTCCGGAGAGGGGTGTGGGTGTCGGCCGGAATCAATGAGAGTCGTTGGTCATGCCGCTCGGCGCTCCTCGCGGGTGAGCCACTTCTGCATCTTGGGCAGCGTGTCGGACCAGTCCTTGCTCAGTCGCTGTTGGCCGAAGGCGTCGTACAGCAGGTCGAGCGTTTCGATCAGGTGGCGGATCTGCGTCGCCCGCTCCTCCAGCCGTGCCCGCGGGTCGGTGATGTCGTCCGGCATGTTCGGCAACTTCGCCGCCCCGATGCCCAGCGTCTCGGCGTGGAACGTCAGCTCGTACTGCTCCTGGTGCCGCACCACCGTCAACCCGGCCTTCCGCGGCAGCTTGCCCGACTGGATCGCCCGTTTCGCCTCCGGCAACCGGGTCGGGCCTTCGTGCGTGATCGTCTCGTGCCCGGTCTGGCCCCGCGGGCATTCGAGGGTGAGTGTGCGGGCGAGCATGCACACGGCGTCGGACTTGTCGAGCAGGGGGATGGTGTCGGACGGCCCTTCGAGCTGGTACCAGAGCCAGAGGAGGAACTCGTTGCCGAGGAAGTCGCGGCTGGTGTCGTCGGCGATCCAGGCGACGTCTTCGGGGGAGACGCCGGGCACGAACGCGGACGGCGAGCTGTCGTCCACCTGGCGGGTCCGCTGGTGCAGGTCGGCCAGTTGGAACGCCCGCCGGCCGGCGGTGATCGGGTCGAGGCCGAAGCCGAAGGTCTGTTGGAAGAGGGAGACGAGGCGGTCGATGTGGGTGAGCGAAGTGCTGCCGAAGAGGACTTCGTTCGACTTCGCGTCCCACAGCACGGGCACGCACTTGCGGCGCTTGTACCGGCCGTCTTTGGCTTCGTTTTCCAGTTGGTCGCGGGCCGACTCGCGGGCCTCTCGCTTCTGGCGGGCAGTGGGTCGGCCGGACGGGTTGTTCGCGGCGATCGCTTTCAACTCGACGGCGAAGTACGCCTTCATCAGGTCGTTGGGCAACTTCTCGCTGTCGATGCGGAGGTCGAAGTGCAAAGTGTCGTTGATGATGTTCTTGGCGAACTCGAAGTCGGTGTCGAGGACGTGCTCGGTGGCGGTCCAGCCGACCTCGATACCGTCGGCGGAGGCGAGGCGGGAGCGGCCGGCGGCGAAAGCGGCGAGGCGTTCGAGGTGGTCTTCGCCGAACAGACCGGGAGCGGGGCCGTCCACCTTGAAGCGGAGGAAGGTCAAACGGCCGGTAAAAAAGCCCATCAGTGTGCCTCCGTGCGGTCTGGCGTGACCCGCGGAGGCGAGCGACTAACTGGCGAGCTGTGTGTCGCTGTCGCTGGTCTCCCGATCCTTCCGGGTCATCTCTTCAAGAATGATCGGATGCCAGGCGGGGCTGCGCTCACCCGAGGGGACGTAGTTTTCGCGTGCCCAGCGGCGGAGGCGGAGTTCTTCGATGAAGTCGATCGAGTCGGGTTTGAGGGAGTCGAGAATGGCCATGGGAGTCGGCCCCAGTAGAGTGGGACGTGGGGTAGATTAGCGGAGTTTGGAAAATCAGCAAGCGTTACAGAGCGTGAATAAAATCGACCAACCCCCGCTGCGGTCTTACGACTACAGCGGGGGTTGGAGTTAGAAAGCGCCGGCAACAACCTACTCTCGCCCTGGAAGGACTACCATCGGCCCCAAGTGCTTATCGTGCGTGTTCGGGATGGGAACGCGAGTTT
>JANNDF010001133.1:0-2334 GCA_031387445.1 Planctomycetia bacterium | reverse complement strand
TCGCCCGGATCGCCAACCCGACCGGCATGCGGGTGTCGCAACTGCTGCTGGAAGCCGAGCAGGTGTTGACCGCGGCCGACATGCGGAACCTGGCCGACGCGGCGAAGGCGGCGGCCAAGCTGGCCGAGATCGACCGCCAGTTCGCCGGGCTGAAGGGGAACGGACGGGTGGAGGCGGCGCGGGCGTACCTGAAGGAGCAGTTGAAGAAGTTCAAGCTGGCCAGCATCGAGGCGATCTGAAACACCCACCCCACTCAGAAGAGGACTCACCACGAACGACCTACTCAAGCTGTTGGATCTGGACGGCAAGCCATCCGACTCGCCGGCGTCCGCGGGCATCATCGGCTCGACCGACGCGGCGAACGAGCCACCGGCGAACGTCAGCCCGACGGCGCTGGCGGTGGACGCCTGGGGCCTCCGCCGCGGGCGGGACCTGGAGGCGGAGAGCGACCGGCTGAGGCAGTCCGGCACGGACGCGTTCGCCGCCGCCGACTTCTTCACCTCCGCGTTCGACCCCGACCCGCGGATTTTGGACGGGTGCCACGACCCGCGACGCCTCCGGTTCCTGGCGCAGTTGCTCGACACCCCCGAGTACCACGCGCTGCACGCCGCCACCCGCCTGGACGACACGTCGTCCGCCATCGCCGCCACCCACTTCGCCGAACAGTTCGCCCGACTGAACAAGGAGGACTCGAAGGGCGGCGGTGGCGGGTCGACGGCGGACGACGACCTGGCCGACGAGATGGCCACCCTGCGGGCGGTGGGGAAGGCGATCGCCGAGGCCGGCAAGGAAGTGTCGGAGTTGCACGACGCGGCCAGTGCCTTGGGGATGGGCGCCGGTACGACCGGCGGGCACGACCCGAAGGCCGTCGCCGCCCTGTTCAAGCGGGTGAGAAACGACCCGGCGTTGAAGAAGATCTGTGAACTGGCCGGGCGGTTCCGGCGGGTGGCGCAGTCGAGGCAGCGGCAGAAGGTGACGCACGGCCTCGACGACGTGGTCGGCGTCGAACCGGGCGGCGACGTCGGCCGCCTGCTGCCCGTCGAGTTGGCCAAACTGATGGTGCCGGAACTGGAACTGGACACCCTGCGACGGATCGTCGAACGGCAGGCCTTCTGCCGCGAGCACCACGCCGTCGAGCCCGTCGGCAAGGGCCCGGTGGTCGTCTGCCTGGACGAGTCGGGTTCCATGGGTGGGGATCGAATCCACACGGCCAAGGCGCTCGCCCTGGCACTCGCCTGGGTCGCCCGCCACCAGCGGCGGTGGTGTGCGCTCGTCGCGTACTCCGGTGACACGGGCGAGCGCCTGTTGCCGCTCCCGCCCGGCCGCTGGGACGAGGCCCGGCTCATGGACTGGCTGACGGCGTTCATTGGGAAGGGATCCGACCTGGACGTGCCGGTGCGAGAACTGCCCCGCATGTTCGCCGAGTTGAAGGCGCCGCCCGGCGTCACCGACGTGATCTTCGTCACCGACGCCGTCTGCAGCATCCCGGCCGAGGTGCGGGACGCCTTCCTCGCCTGGAAGCGTCAGGCGAAGGCCCGGCTCGTCACCCTGGTGCTGAACACCGCCGCCGGCGACCTGACCGCGGTGAGTGATGAGATGCACCTGGTCGCCACCCTGACTCCCGACGCCGACGCCGTCGGCCGGGTGCTGTCGCTGTAGGCCGGTTCCCATTCCCCGCGGCCCGGCGGCTCACCCCGCCGGGTCGTTCCGTTTCGTCACCCCACCCGTTCGAAGGAGGTTCCCATGTCCGCGGTCCCCGCGGCCCGTTCCCCCACGCCCGTCTCCCTGCCCGCCGGCACCAAGCTGCTCGGCGAGGTGATCAGTTGGACGTGCTCGGGGGTGGCCGTCACCCACCCCGCCCTCGTCGAAGCGCTGACCGACGCCGCCCTCGACCCGGCCGTCGCCCGCGAACTGGCCCCGCGGCACGCGTTCACCCGCGCCTGCAAGAGGCTGTCCGACGCCCGCATCATCCGCCGCGTCGCGGAAGACGACGTCACCCTCACCTTCCAGTTCACCCAGGAGACCCGCAGTTCCGACCGCATCGAGTACACGCTCGAGACCATGCTCGCCCTCGACAAGCAGACGGGCAGAGTCACCTGCCCGCTGCCGGGGCTGGCGGCGGTGGCCCAGGAGGAGCTCGACCGCGCGGTGACGGCCCGCACCGGGGCCGACGTCACCCGCGTGGTGCAGAAGCTGTTCGAGCGGCACGCCGACCTGTTCCCGGTGCGGCCGCAGGGCGGGGTCTACTTCGGTGCGATCCGTTCGCTTTAACCGGCTGCGAGAGCAGCCGGGGACCAGCGGCACCGTGCCTCGGCACGGTGACAACTTCCCAAC
>JANNDF010001107.1:0-4871 GCA_031387445.1 Planctomycetia bacterium | reverse complement strand
TCGCCCGGCACGCCGACCGGGTGGAAGCCGTCCGACCCGTGCCCTTCGGTCATGGACCCGATGTACAGGGCGGCGGCAGCGGTCAGGTACAGGGTGAGGGCCAGGTGGGCGGCGGCGAACAGACCGGCCAGGCGGCGGGCGGGGCCGACGCGGTTGCCAACGAGGGCGAGGACGGCGGCGAACCCGAGCGGGGCGAACAGCACCACCAGCAGCAGCACGCGGAGGGCGGATGGCGAATACAGTAGTTCCAGGTCCATGTGTGTGCCGGTAGGTGTGGCTCAGCGGCCGGAGCGGAGAACGACCACGGTGAGGAACACGGCCAGCCCGAGGACCATTCCGAGGGCGTAGAACTGCACCAGCCCGTTCTGGAGCGGCCGCAGGAGCGCCCCGAGGAATCGCGGGACGAAGCTGACTAGCCTGGCGAGGGCGTCGAGGAAGCCGTCGAACTGCCCGCTACCGGCGGCGACCGTCTCGGCCGGCAGCACTACCGTCGCCCCGTACACCTCGTCCACATAGGCCTTGTTTTGGCTGAGGGCGAACAGCGGCTTCAGCACCGCCGGCACCTTCTCCGGCCCGCCCTTGCGGTAGAGCACTGCGGCCACGCCGATACCGACCACGGCCAAAAGGCTGCTCAGCCCGGCCACCGGCCAGTTGAAGTGGTGGTGTTCCGCTTTCAGGTTGGTGGCCTTGCGGAACGCCTCGTCCGCCTCATGGAGGACCTCGCTACGGTCGAGGAAGTGCCCGAACCAGTGGGTCATCGGGTCTACCACCGCCCCGACCGCCAGTGCACCGATCGCCAGCACCACCAGTGGCACGGTCATCGCCAGCGGCGACTCGTGGGCGTGCCCGTGCGCCTCCGCCGGCACCTTCTCAGGTCCCCAGAACGTCAGGAAGTACGCTCGGAAGGTGTAAAAGGCGGTGAGCAGGGCCGTCACGCACGCGCCGACGTAAACGACGTTGTACACGCCGGTGTAGGCCGCACTCCCGTGCCCGGCGTCGTACAAGGCGGTCAGGATCTGGTCCTTACTCCAGAAGCCGGACAGCAGGGGGAAACCGGCCAGCGCCAGCGATCCGATGAGAAACGTGGCGTGCGTGACCGGCATGAGCTTTCGTAGTCCGCCGAACTTCCGCATGTCGATGACGTTGCCCATCGCGTGCATCACGCTTCCGCTGCCGAGGAACAACAGGGCCTTGAAGAAGGCGTGCGTGAACAGGTGGAAGATGGCGGCCGACACCGCGATGTTCGGGGCGACCGCCCCGCCGCACCCCAGGCCCATGAACATGAACCCGAGCTGGCTGACGGTGGAGTAGGCCAGCACCCGCTTCAGGTCGTACTGGGCGAGGGCGATGAACGCGGCCAGGAAGGCGGTCAGTCCGCCGACCACGCACACGACGATTTGCGCCGTCGGACTCAGTGCGAACAACGGGGACGTGCGGGCGAGCAGGTACACGCCGGCGGTCACCATCGTGGCGGCGTGGATGAGCGCGGACACCGGCGTCGGCCCTTCCATCGCGTCCGGCAGCCAAACGTACAGGGGCAGTTGGGCCGACTTGCCGACCGCCCCACAGAAGAGCAGCAGGCAGGCGAGGGTCAGTTGCCCGCCGTACTCTTCCAGGCTCAGCTTGCCCACCGCCTCCATCAGTTCGTCGATGTTCGTGTGATACCCGCCCAGCTTCCACAGCCAGAAGATGCCGATAATCATGCCCACGTCGCCCAGTCGGGTGACGAGGAACGCCTTTCGGGCGGCGGCGGCGGCGCTCGGTTTGGCGTAGTAGTACCCCACCAGCAGGTAGCTGCACAGCCCCACCCCTTCCCACCCGGCCACCAGCAGGAAGAAGTTGTTGGCCGTCACCAGCAGGCACATGGCGAACACGAACAGGCTCATCACCGCGAAGTAGCGGGCGTACCCGCCGTCGCCCTTCATGTAGCTCGCCGAGAAGACGGCGATGAAGGTGGCGATGAACGTGACCGTACACAGCATGACGAGGGCGAGCGAATCCAGGTGGAACGTCGTCGGCACGCGGAGGTCGCCGGCGGCGAACCAGGTGCCCAGGTCGGCGTGCTCGGACAGTTCGTGATGCCCGCCACCGACGGCGAACAGCACATAACCGCTCAGGGCGGCGGCGGCGGCGAACGTGAGGATCGCCGGCAGGTGCGCCAGTTTGGGCAGCTTCATCAGCCCGCACAACGCGGACAGGACGCTGCCCACCAGAGGCAGCAGCACTGCGATCAACGAAAGCCCGATCGGGCTGAGCGGCTCAGGCACGCGAGGACTCCGGGAACGGGGCGTCGGCCGGCACCGGTCGCAGGCCGGGCACGGGCAGTTTCGGCTCCTCCTCGACCACCGGCACGGGCAGTGGCACCGGGTCGGTGGCGGCGGCCACGCCGGCCTCCCGCACCTGCTGCCAGTCGCCCGAGTCGAGCGTCTTGCCCCGCTTGTACAGCACCAGGAAGAGCGCCATCGCCAGCCCCGCCTCGCACGCCGCCACGGTGATGACGAACAGGCCCATCACCTGCCCGGACAGTGCCCCGTGGTACCGGCCGAAGGCGAGCAGGTTGATGACCACCCCTTGCAGCATCAACTCCGCACACAGGAACATGACGATCAGGTTTCGGCGGGTGAGGAACCCGACCAGCCCGAGGGCGAACAGGACGCCGCCCACGGCCAGGAAGTGCCAGAGGGTGATCACGCGGGCACCTCCTTCTCTTCGCGACGACGGCCGGCGATGGCGACCGCACCGATGGTGGCGACGAGCAGCAGCGTGCCGGCCATCTCCACCGCCAACAGGTGTTCGGAGTACAACACGGCCCCCAGGTTCGCCACGTTGCGGGCCGGCAGGTGGCCGTTGCCCAGGTACACCAGCAGTTCCGGCCGGAGCGCCTCGGCCGCCTTCACCTTCTCGACGGCGGGGGCGTTGAACAGCTTGTCGTTCGCCTTCTTCAGGTCGGCGGTCTGCTTGAGGAAGGCGGCCACACGCGGGTCAGTACTCGTGGCGGCCAGCCGTTGCTCGACGGGCAGTTTCCCGTTGATCTCGTTCTGGAGCACGTCGTTGATGAGGTTGTTCGCGTCGTCGATCAGTTTCGCCCTCTCGGCGGCGGTCAACGGCTCCGCGTCCTCGGCCGGTTTCAGGACGGCGTTGAGGTGGGTGAGGGCCTCACTCAGTTTCGCCCGCTCGGTGGCGGTGAGCGGCGGTTCCGGCCCGTCGCCGAGACCGTTCTCGGACGGGGCCGTCTGGTGCAGGGTGAACAGCACCAGCCCGAGGAAGGCGAACCCGGCGAGCGTGCCGAGGAGCGGCTCGCGGCTGCGGTCGTTCTCGTCGGACGCCGTGCGGACGTTCGAGAGCATCAGCACGAACAGGAACGTGACGATGATCGCGCCGGCGTAAATGATGATCGTGGCGGCCATCAGGAACGGGGCGGCCAGCAGCAGGAATAGCCCGCACGTGCTCAGGATGACGAACGCGAACGCGATGGCCCCACGGGCCGGGTTCCGCTGCACCACCAGCGTGATGCCGAAGACGACCGCCCCGGCGGAGAACAGCCAGAACAGTCCGCTGCCCACCCAGTCGATCTGGCTGGCGTCGGTAGTCGACAGCGGCTGACCGAACCGCCGGATGAGGAACGCGGCCAGCACGCCGACCCCGCACAGGACGAGCGCGATCCCGCCTGTGATCCACCGCCCGCGAGGGCGGGGCAGGAGGAAGAACACCCCCAGCCCGCCGAGCACCGCGGCGAGGACGAGTTGGAGGATCGGGTTGGAGGCGTCGAGCGTCATTCGTGGGGTTCGGGTGAAAGCAGTGTTGTATGGGGCGGTCAAGTAGTGCTCTGCTCGCTCCGCGAGCGGGTTCAAACACGACCGCTCGCGGAGCGAGCAGAACACCTATTTCGGCTCGGACGCCGGCCCGAGCGCGCCGCCGCCGGTCCGCACCGGGTCGGTACCGGCCTTCGTCGTCTGGTCGAACACGCTCAGCAATTTCTCTTTGTCGAAGATCATCTGCTCGCGGCTCAGGCCGGTCAAGTCGTACAGTGTGGTCAGTTCGATGGCGTCCACTGGGCAGGCCTCTTCACACATGCCGCAGTAAATGCACCGCAGTTCGTCGATGACGAAAGTCTCGGGGTACTTCTCGCGGCCCTTCCACGCGGCCGGGGCAGGGGCCGCTACGATGTCGATGCAGTGGGCCGGGCAGGCGGTGGCGCACATGTAGCACGCCACGCACTTCGTCCGCCCGTCGGCGTCGCGGTTCAGCCGGTGGACGCCGCGGTAGTTCGGCGGCATCTTCGGCTCTTGCTCTGGGTACGACTCCGTCCGCCGCGACCCGATGGAGAGCAGGTGCTTGACGGTGGTGGTCAGCCCGTCGGTGATGATCGGCAGGTACAACTGCTCGAACAGCCCGAGCTTGGCCGGTTCCACCCACGTCACATCGGATTCCGCTGGCATTTCAGGACCTCTCTTGCCGCACGATTGTTCGCGATGGAAGACACGATGCAAATCAATGACCTCACCCCTCTGATCCCTGCCATCTGTGTTTTCATCGTGCGGCTAATGTCGGCTCGGACATCACTCGTCGTTTCGGCGTGTTCCGCGGGCCTTTGCCGAACACCACGCCGGCCACGCCCGCCGCCACGAACAGTCCGACGGAGATAATTGTCAGCACCCAGTTGCTCCACCCGAACTCGCGGACCAGCATCGCGGCGAGCAGGTGAAGGATGCTCAGCGGGATCATCACCTTCCAGGCGAGGTCCATCAGTTGGTCGAAGCGGAAGCGGGGGATGGTCCACCGCACCAGTTGGTACATGACCAGGAAGAACCCGGCCTTGGCCAGTACGATGCCGGCCTTCAAGATGCCGCCCCACACCACGCTGTCGGTCA
>JANNDF010001081.1:0-8944 GCA_031387445.1 Planctomycetia bacterium | reverse complement strand
CTTCAACACCCGCTCGCGGAGCGAGCAGAACACGTCGGGCGGCTCACTCTCTCTAGGTGCCGCGCGGCTCTCCGCACCTACGCTATTCCCCATGCCAGACACCCTGCCGTTCGCCGCCATCACTGACACCGCCCTGTCATTCGTCGGCGGGAAGGGGCTGAGCCTCGCCCTGACCGCCGCCGCCGGGTTGCCCGTCCCGCCAGGGTTTGTCGTCACCACCGACGCCTACCGCCGGTGCAAGGGTTCCCCGCCCGACGACGCCACTCGCAGGGCGATCACCGACGCCTACTCCGCGCTCGGCGGCGGACTGGTGGCGGTGCGGTCGAGTGCGACGGCGGAGGACGGGGCCGAAACGAGCTTCGCCGGTCAGCAGGAAACGATCCTGGGTGTCGAAGGTGCGGATGCGGTGGTGTCGGCGGTCGAGCGCTGTTGGAAGTCGCTGTTCACCGAACGGGCGGTGGCGTACCGGGCCGCACAGGGCGTCGCCGACGACGGGCTGGCGATGGCCGTGGTGGTGCAGAAGCTGATTCCCGCAACCGTGGCCGGGGTGCTGTTCACCCGCGACCCGCAAGACCCGACCGGCCGGCGGATGAGCATCGAAGCGGCGTGGGGGCTGGGCGAAGCGGTGGTGAGCGGGCGCGTCACGCCGGATCGGTTCACGGTCGATTTCGACAGCGGCGAAGTGCTGACCCGTCAGGCCGGCCAGAAGACGGTGGAGATCACCCCGACCGGCGAACGGCCTGTTTCCGCCGACCGGCAGACCGAGTTGTGCCTCACTGACAGTCAGTTGTCACAGCTCGCCGACCTGGGCCGGCAGGTGGAGCGGTTCTACTCCGCCCCGCGGGATGTCGAGTGGGGCATTGCCGACGGAATGGTGTACCTGCTGCAAGCCCGACCGATCACCAGTGCCACCGCCGCGGATCGGGAGGCGGTGCGGAAGCAGGTGATGGCCGACGTCGCCAAGTTCGCCGAGCCGACCGGCACCGTGTGGGTGAAGTACAACCTGAGCGAGACGCTGCCCGAACCGACGCCGATGACGTGGGCGGTGGTGTCGCGGATGTTGGCCGGCAACGGGGCGTTCGGCCTGCTGAACGCCGACCTGGGCGGCGACCCCGACCCGACGCTCGGCGACCTGGGGGCGTTCGACCTGATCGCCAGCCGGCCGATGGCCAACCTGTCGCGGATGCCGCGGTTGCAGTTCAAGCGCCCGCCGGTCGAGTACCCGTTCGCCGCACTCAAGGCCGACCCGAAGAAGGCACTCGACCCGAAGCCGGTGCTCAACCCGGCCAAGGACGGCGTGCTGTCGGCCGTCGTGCGGTTGCCGGCGCTCACCTGGCGGTTGTTCCGTATCTCCAGCGCCACCCGCACGCAGGCCGAATCGTTCCCACAGAAGTTCACCACGCAGACCGCCCCGACGTTCGCCGCCGCGGCACGGGCTGCACTCGCCACCGACTGGAAGGCACTCGACACGGCGGTCGTCCACACCGCGTTCAAGACGTGGGTGGAGAAGACGTGCGTGGAGTTCGCCCGCGACAGCCTGAAGCCGACCGCGTTTGCCGAGTTCGTGTGGGGGCAGTTGTCGGAGGTGCTGAAGCCGAAGCTGGGCGAGGAGAAGGCGAAGGCGGCGGTGGCGGAGATCGCGCTCGGGGCGAAGCCGCCGGCGGAAGCAGCGCTGGCGGACGCCGTCCGCGACCTGGGAGCAGGAAAGCTCAGCCGCGAGTCGTTCGTGGAGAAGTTCGGCCACCGCGGGCGGCACGAGATGGAGCTTTCGCAACCGCGGTGGAGCGAAGACCCGGCGGCGGTGGACGCGATGACGGGTGTGCCTGACGCACTCGGTCAGCGGTTCGGCGAACTGGAACAGAAGTTGGACGCGCTCGCCCCGGTGAAGGGCGATGCCGCGTGGCAGCGGATCGCCAGCGAGGTGAAACTGACCGGCCCGAACCGGGCGCTCGTCGAGAAGGCGGTCAAGTCGCTCCGCACGCATCTGGGGTTACGCGAAGCGGCGAAGCACTACCTGCTGATGGGGTTCGCCGTCATCCGCCGGGTGCTGTTGGAGTTGGACACGCGGTTCAAGCTGAACGGCGGCATCTTCTTCCTGCTGCCGACCGAGTTGCCCGACCTGATCGCCGGGAAGGATCTGACCGCGACCATCTCCGCCCGCAAGAAGCGGCGGCAGGTGGAACTGTCGCTCGAAGTGCCGCCGGTGCTGTTCAGCGACGACCTGGACGCCATCGGCCGGCCGCTGCCCGTTCCCGAAGGGGCGGTGTCGTTCGATGGCACACCGCTCTCAGCGGGCGTGGCCGAAGCGCCGGCGCTGGTGCTGCTCCACCCGATCACGCCACCGTCCGAGCCGTTCGTGCTGGTCTGCCCGAGTACCGACCCGGCCTGGGTGCCGCTCTTTGCGAAGGCGAAAGCGGTGGTGATGGAGACGGGCGGGGTGCTGTCGCACGGGGCGATCGTGGCCCGCGAGTTCGGCCTGCCGGCAGTCGCCGGACTGCCGGACATCACCCGGCGAATCCGCACCGGGCAGACGGTGCGGGTGGACGGCAGCAGCGGCGTGGTGTCGGTGATTGAAGCAGGGAACGGGTGAGGCAAGCGGCTTGCTGAATGACGCGAATACGACCGTCGACAGGCGTGTTCGAGCGGGTATGCTGTGTGAAGGGCACTTAGCGTACCCGCCCGGCTACACACGCGGAGATGGGTTGCTGCAACGTAAACTCAACCCAAGTTCGGTAACGGAAAGGACACTGGAGGAGCCATGCCCAAGCATACCTACACCTACGTTGACAATTCCAACGTTTTCATCGAAGGTCAGCGGGTGTCCGCCGTGGCCAAGGGCATGGCAATCGACATCTACGACGCCCACAAGCGAGGCATCTTCGACACCAGTTGGCGGATGGACTACGGCAGGCTGCACGAGTTCATCTGCGGCGAGATGCACGCAATCGGGTGTGCCAAACTCTGGGGCTCGCCCCCGCCGAGCGACTCGTTCTGGCGGATGGTCGAGAGCATGGGCTGGCAGGTCAAAACCTATGAGCGGAGTCACGGCAAAGAAAAGAAGGTCGATGTTGCTATCGCGTACCAAATTGCCAAGGACACGCCGAGCCTCGACAAAGCCAACAGCGAGATTACTCTGGTGGCCGGCGACAAAGACTTCATTCCAGTAATCCACGATTTGGTCGCTGACGGGTATGACGTGACTGTGGCTTTTTGGGATCATGCGGCCCGCGAGATGCGAGAGGCTGGTACGAGGTTCCTTTCTCTCAACAAATGGCTCGACCACCTGACGCAATAGCGCTGAACCAGTCGCCGCAATAGACGGCCCGTTTATGCATGGCCGCCACTAAACTTGGTCGTTCGGCCTCGGCAGGGAAGGCAGGGCGGGGAAGCGGGTTGTTGGAAAAAACCTCTCACCCCCCCACGAGTGCCCAGCGGAGGGCGACCGCGGCGGCCCGCGGTTCGGCGGCGGTGGCGACGGCCGCACTCACGGCGATCCGCTTCGCCCCGGCCGCGGCCACTTCGCCCACGTTCGTCACGTTGATGCCGCCGAGCGCGAATGCCGGCAACGTCGTCTCGGCCGCCACTTCCCGCACGAAGTCCAGCCCTGCGAACGCTTCAAACTGCTTCGTACTCGACGGGAACGTCGGCCCGACGCCGATGTAATCCGCACCGTCGGTGATCGCCCGCCGCACCTGATCGATGGTGTGCGTGCTCACGCCGATGAGCGCGTCCGGCCCGACGATCCGCCGCGCCGCCGCCACCGGCAGGTCGTCTTGCCCCAGGTGAACGCCGTCGGCGTCCACCAGTCGTGCGATGTCGGGCCGGTCGTTCATCACGAACAGCGCGCCGGCTTTTCGCGTCCACTCCCGCACCCGACGGGCACGTTCGATCAGTTCACGGTCGGTCAGTGCCTTCTCGCGCAGTTGGAACACGTCCGCGCCGCCGAGCGCCGCCTGTTCGATGATCCAGTCCAGGCCCGCCACGCACTGCGAGCCGGTGAGCAGCACGTACAACTTGGCGTCGGCCAGCTTCGCCTTCGCGTTCGCCCCGCGGACGAGTTGCCGCTCCAGCGTGTACGCCTCGTAGCGGATCGCCTCCACAGCCTTGCCGAACCCGGCGTCCAACACTTTGCCGTACTCCTCCGCCGACCGCAGCGCCTCTTGCAGCCGCTTCACGTTGACAGTCGCCACCTCCGCCGGCGTGGTGCGGGCATATTCGCGGGTCGTACCGATCGCCGTGCCCACGTCGTTCGGCGTGTCGCGGGCGGCGAGCAGCAGGCTTTGCGGCAGGCGGGCCGACGCTTCGACGAGCGCGTGCCGTAGTTTTTTCAACTGTTCGGTCAGCCCGCGGTCATCGAGCACGAACCGGGCGTAGTCGTCGAGTACGCGGAGCGCCTCCCGCGAGCGGTTCAAGTTCACGTCCACCGCCCGCGCCGCGGCCAGGTGTTCCGGCGGGTCGGCGATGACGAACTCACTGCGACCGGTGAAGGTCGGCCCGCTCTCGGTCTCGGCCGTCCGCATCAGGGCGAGCAGCGGTTCGACAGCGAACCCCAGCCGGGCGGTGAAGTCTGCGTCGGCGAGCAGCACGGCCATGAACACGAGGTCGGTGGTCAGCGACGGATCGGCCTTCAATCGCACGCCCAACTCGCGGGCGGTGCCGTACAGCCGCGTGGAGTCCGGGGCAGGTGGGGAGTCCGGGGACGCGACCGCGGCTTGAACGGCCACCAGATCGACCCCAGCCCGTTCGAGTAGAGCCGCCGGTCGGCCCATGTCGTCGTCCAGCAGTGCAGTCAACCAGTGAGCGAGTGTCGGCCGCCCGCCCCCCGCCGCCCGCGCCGCCTCTTCGACCCGCTCCACCGCTGGACTCGCATCATACATCGCGGCACCCGCTCAGGTCGTGTCCCCGGAACAACCGGCATGCCGGGTCCGGATGTTACGCATTTTACCGCCTCCAGCGTGAACGGCGTGGACTCCGCCGCCCGCCAAAGCCGACACAACACGAGACGCAGGAACAGGACGTTCCGCGCCAATTGCCACGGAGTTGGCACCATGCCCGTCGCCGGCCGTTGGGTTGTGATTGGATGTGCGTTGATCGCCGCCGGCGGAGTGTTCGGTCAAGCGCCCAGCTTGCCTCACCTGCCGGAACAGGGGCGGGTGAAACTGACCCTCCGCCAGCCGAAGGACGGCAAAGCCGAGAAGAACGGGGACGACAAGAGGCCGGTCTGGAAGGCGTGGCAGCCGACCGGACATTCCCTCACACTGGGTGAGTGTCTGGCGATCGGACAGGAACGTCAGCCGACCATTGCCGCAGCGACGGCCAGCCTTGCGGCGAGCGAGCGCGGGTATCTCGCGCTGATTGGCTTGCGGCCGGTAGCCGAGTTGTTCAGCCCCGACCTTCCCATCCGCAAGTTGCAGTCGCAGCGGGGGCTGTGTGCGGCGGCCGCGGAGGTGGTGAAGGTTCGACAGGAGAACACCTACGACATCTGCCGGCTCTACTTCACCTACGTGTACGCCACGCAGCAGGAGCAGACGGCGGCGGAGATCGTGGAGCAGTTGGAGTCCTTCTACGACATCGCGTTGGAGTTCCTCAAGCTGCCC
Organism: Planctomycetia bacterium; assembly: GCA_031387445.1. Lineage (GTDB taxonomy): Bacteria > Planctomycetota > Planctomycetia > Gemmatales > Gemmataceae > JALHQU01. Next base: position 3,347 of record JANNDF010001081.1, on the reverse strand, counting down.
GTGCCCGACCCGAAAGTGAAGGTGAACGAGTTCACCTTGGGCGACATCGACGCGGTGATCTCGGAAGTGCGCGACCTGCGGGAAGAGGCGAGCACCGGGCGGAAGAAGGCGTACTACGCCCTGATCGAGGCGATGGCCGTTCCGCTGGAGTTCGAATTCGTACCAGCCGACAAGGAATTGCCCCTCATGGGGGGTTCGATCAATCAAGAGATGGTTGTGAACCTCGCCTTGTCGCGACGGCCCGAGCTGGTGCAGGCGGCGGCGCTGGTGGACGTGACCCGGTTGGAGGTGTGCGCCCAGGCGAAACTGGACCGCCGCATCCGGGCTCACACGTTCGCCAGCGGCACCGACTTGCACGCCCGATTCATCCCCGCCCCGGTGCGGAACGGCGAGTACCGGCCGGGGGCGATCCCCCCGGAAATGCCGACCGAGATCGTCGGCTCGGTGACCGACCGCGTGGACCGCATGACTCAGCACTTGCGGGTCCACGAGGCGGCCTACCAGAAGGTCCACGGGCTGGTGCAGTTGGAAGCGGTCAACGCCTACCTGAACTGGGAACAGGCGACACGGAAGGTGAAGGACAGCCGCGACGCTCACGAGCGGGCGCAAACCCTGGTGGAGAAGGCCCGCACAGCCGCCCAGACGAACATGGAGCGGGAATTGCTGGTCCGAACGGAGTCGCTCGCCAGCAAGGCCCAGGCGAAGTACGTGAAGGCCGTTCACGAACTCGTACTGTCGCTAATCTCCCTTGAGAAAGTCACCGCAGGCGGGGTGGTGCCGGCGTTCAAACAGCGGTGACGACATGCCGCGATATCCGACCCGTTTACCAGATACCGGGGGTGACGTGATGCGGTGGATCGTCTTCGCGGCAGTCACACTGGTGGGAGTAGCCGTCTGCGCCCCGGCGGCGCGAGCCGCCGACCCCGCCGAGCTGAAAATCGGCATGCTCTCGGGCATGTTCCGCGACCAGCAGCCCAAGGTGATCCAGGCTCTCGCCAAGCCGTTCCGCGACCTCATGACCAAGCACATCGGGTACAGCGGCGACGTGGAAGTGGTGGACGACCCGCACACCCTCTGCGACCGCCTGAAAGAGAACAAGGTGCATCTGGGCGTGTTCCACGGGTTCGAGTTCGCCTGGGCGCAGCAGAAGTGCGACGACCTGAGGCCGATTATCGTCACCCAGCCGACCGGCGGGATCGTGCAGGGGCTGATCGTCGTTCACACCGACAACCCGGCCAAGTCGGTGGCGGACCTGAAAGAGAGCGGCGTGCTCATTCCACGCGGCGCGAAGGCGCACACACTCGTCTACCTCGAGAAATTCCGCGACGGTCAGCCCGCCGAGACGGCCAAGCCGACCGCCAAAACCGATCAGACGCCGGAGGAGGTGCTGAACGCCGTCGCCAACGGCACCGCCAAGGCCGCACTGGTCGATTGGGCCGCGTTCGACGGGTACAAGGTGCTCAACCCCGGCACGGCGAAAGGGTTGCGGGTGTTGGCCAGGTCGGAGGAGTTCCCGCCGGCGGTGGTGTGCTACCGCAAGGGCACCTTGACCGACGACCAGGTGACGAAAATCCGCGACGGCATGACCGCTTCGTGTAAAACGCCCACCGGAAAGATGCTGATGATGCTCTGGAATCTGAAAGGGTTCGAGGCACCACCCAAAACGTACCAGTCGTCTTTGGACGACATCTTGAAGGCGTACCCGGTGCCGAAACCCGACGCCAAGACCGAAACGGGCGGCGGGCTGAAGGCTTCCAAAGTGCCGGACGGCAAGTAACATTGCCGCCGGCGATACAATCCGAACGCCCGCCGTGCCCCCGCCCCGCGGGGGTTTCTGCATTCATGAGGTGTACTGCTCGCCCCGCGAGCGGGTCCGAATCAGGCCGCTCGCGGAGCGAGCCGAGCACTTCGGACACCCCTTCCGACATGGCGTGTGTGAGAGCCGCCGATACCATTACTGAACTTAAGTCCACGCATCGTGAGTGAGGCGAGCGGAAATGGCCGAGAAGATTCAGACGGTGTCCATCACCACCGAAGCCCGCACCCGGTTCCTGCGGTACGCCATGAGCGTGGTGACGGGGCGGGCGCTGCCGGACGTGCGGGACGGGCTGAAGCCGGTGCAGCGGCGGATCCTGTTCACCATGTACAACGACTCGCACCTGACGTTCGACCGCAAGGCGGCCAAGTGCGCGCAGATCGTCGGCGACGTGATGGGTCGGTATCACCCGCACGGCGACGGGGCCATCTACGAAGCTCTGGTGCGGCTGTCGCAAGACTGGGTGATGCGGTTGCCGCTCGTCCACGGGGAGGGCAACTTCGGCAGCGTGGATGGCGACCCGCCGGCCGCGTACCGCTACACCGAGGCCAAGCTGAGCAAGGCGGCCGAGTCGCTGCTCGCCGAGTTGGATCAGGAGACCGTGGACCTCCGCGACAACTACGCCGGCAACCGCCGCGAGCCGGTCGTCCTTCCCGCCCAGTACCCGAACCTGCTGGTGAACGGCACGGCCGGCATCGCCGTCGGGCTGGCCACGAACATCCCCCCGCACAACCTGGGCGAAGTGCTACGCGCCTCCGTTTACCTGATCGACACCCCCGACGCGACTGTGGCCCAACTGCTGGACAAGGTGAAGGGGCCGGACTTCCCGCTCGGCGGCAAAATCCTGAGCGACCGGGCCGCCCTCCGCACCATCTACGAGACGGGCAAGGGGAGCATCAAGGTGCAGGCCGAGTGGAAGACCGAAGACCTCGGCCGCGGGCGGGAGCAGATCGTCGTCACGAGCATCCCGTACGGCGTGGACAAGGGCCAACTGGAAAGCCTTATCGGCGACATCATCGAACTGAAGAAGCTGCCCCAACTGACCGGCCTGAGCAACGAGACGAACGACAAGGAGGGCATGCGGATCGTGCTCGACCTCAAGCCCGGCACCGACCCGAACCTGGTGATGGCGTACCTGTTCAAGCACACCGACATGCAGCGGAACGTGTCGTACAACATGACCGCGCTGGTGCCGGCGGCGGACGGCAAGACGCTCCTCCCCCGCGACGGGCTGAGCCTGAAGGAGATCCTCCAGCACTTCCTCGACTTCCGGCTGGTCACGGTGCGGCGGCGGTTCGAGTACCAGTTGCGGGTTCTGAAGCGGCGGATTCACATCCTGGAGGGGTTCGCCAAGATCTTCAACGCCCTCGACAAGGCCATCAAGATCATTCGCACCAGCAGCGGCAAGCCGGACGCGGCCGAGAAACTGAAGGCGGAGTTCGACCTGGACGACGAGCAGGTGACGGCGATCCTCGACAGCCAACTCTACAAGATCGCCCAGATGGAGATTCAGAAGATCCTCGACGAGTTG